>WQTQ01000206.1 GCA_009786175.1 Bacillota bacterium
GTACGGGTGGCTTTTCTTATCACAATATTTCCTCCGATTGCAGGCTTTTGACATTGCTTTCGTAAATATGCACAAAATTTCTACAAAATGCCTGATGTTTTCCTTTAATGATACATGTTGTGTCACATCATGTCAATGAGTAGAACACATATAATCTATGACAATTTTTGGAACAATTCGCAGTGATGAAAAATCACCCCCTGATATCATATTGGCAATGTGATATCAGGGGGTAAATTTTACACAATCATTCCCATTGTCCTAAATACATAAATAAACACAGTAAGCGTAAAGGCAGAAATTAGCGTAGTAAGCAAAATAATTGTGGAAGCCGTGTACCCGTCTCCGCCAAACTGCAATGCCATGGCATACCCGGCAACAGCGGTTGGTACGCCGCTCATTATCATCAATACAGTCAGTTCGTCGCCGCGGAAGCCCAGCGCGTAGCCCACCACAGAGCAAATTACCGGCAATATTAACAGCTTTATCGCTGTGGAAATTACGGAAAACTTGAACCGCACGTCCAGGCCCTTAAATGTTATGTTGCCCCCAAGGCAAATTAGAGCAAGGGGGCTGGAAAGTATGGCAATCAAGTTTACAGAGCTTTCAATAATCGCCGGAAGTGTAATGCCGGAAAGCGACGCCACAATTCCTATTGCAACGCCAATAATAATCGGGTTTTTGGCAACGGCAAACAGCAGGGCTTTAAAATGAATTTTGTCAATTGCAGGTGAGTATATTGCCAAAATAACTGTAGAAAAAACATTGTATATAGGCACAACAAATGCCAAAACCAACGCGCCCAGGGCTGCACGCTCTGCCCCAAGTATGCTTACAAGCAGCGGTACGCCCAAAATCGCGTAATTCCCCCTAAATGAACCCTGCACAAAGGCGGAAATTATTGTTTTGTCTTTAATGAAAATATGGGCAAAAAGCCATATGGCAAAAAATGAAAACAGCGTAAACACCATGGCATACACAATAAACCCAATATTAAAAACCTGAGTAATGTCAACCCTGTAAAGGCTGATAAATACATTGGCGGGGATACCAAACATAAATACAAGCCTATTTCCGGTGTTTAAAAATATCGGGTCAATAAACTCCTTATGCTTTAGAAACGCACCAAAAAGTATTACCATAAAAAGCGGCAAAACTATATTTAATGAAAAGATTAGGTTTGTCAGCATAACTTAGCTCCTATGTGTTATTATCCCCCTAATCCTATTATCTTTTGTGTATAAATGCAATAGGCTTTTCAACAGACCAATGTAATGGTAGAATCATTTCAAAAAAAGAACAGGAGCTCTGGTTATGAAAAAGCAGATAACCCCTTGCCGTTCCCCCTGGAAAGGTACAATGACATCCCGGGAGCGGTTTAACCGCCAAATGAATTTCTTGCCTGTAGACCGCAGCTTTAACTGGGAGTTTGGCTACTGGGAAGAAAATTATTCCCAGTGGGACATTTTTGTAAAAAACGATATCAAAAATGAATGGGAAGCAAACGTGTACTTCGCCTTCGACTACTTACCTGCGGTATGGACAAATAACTGGATGGATCCGGGCTTCGAATACAAAGAACTTGGCCGAACTGCCAATTCCCGGATTATCCAAAACCACGACGGGCTAACCGCAGAAATTCCGTTGGAAGGTGCGGGTTCTTCTATTCCGCATTTTACGGATTCGTCTGTAAAGACCCCGGAAGACTGGAAGCGGGTAAAGGAAGAACGTTTCCGCCCGGACAGCCCCGGGCGAAAAGTGGATGTGGACGCCCTTATAAAAATGCACCCGCCAAACCGGGATTACCCGCTTGGGATAGATTGCGGCTCTATGATTGGCAGAATTCGCGATATGTTAACCTTCGAGGGCATTTGTTACGCCTGGGCAGATTATCCGGATATGCTGGAAGATATGGTAGAAACCTGCTGCCAACTTGTAGAAAATTCCCTTGACAAGGTGCTTGGCAAAGTGGATTTCGATTTTGCGTCCGGCTGGGAAGATATTTGTTTTAGCCAAGGGCCAATTCTGCCCGTATCATTTTTTGAAGATATAATCGCGCCCCGTTACAAACGCATAAGCAAAAAACTCCATAGCCACGGTATTAACCTGTGGTACACAGACTGCGACGGGGACGTTCGCCCGCTTGTGCCTGTTTTTATGGAGTCGGGGATAAATTGCATGTTCCCGTTTGAAGTTAACCATTCCGGCCACCCGGGGGAATTGCTGGACAAATACGAAGGCCTGCGCATAATGGGCGGCGTAGACAAAATGAAGCTTATTGAAGGCAAAAGCGCGATTAAAGCCTACCTGGAAAGCCTTGTGCCATATGTAAGGCGGGGCGGTTTTATCCCGTTCTGCGACCACCGCTGCCCTCCGGATGTTACTGTAGAAAATTACTTGTACTACTTAGACTTGAAAGAAGAATTGTTTGGAGGCAAATATGGAAATACGTAAAATATCACCGGTTGAATGCATTCAGTATAACGGCATTTGTTCTACTGTATTTTTGGACATGGGGCGCAGCGATATACGTGCGCAATTGCAAGATCCGCAAGCCTATATAAAAGAAGAAGACTACAACGAAGACAACCGCTGGGGTGCGTTTGACGCCACCGGCAAATTGCATTCTGCCATTGTTGTAAACCCCTACACAATGCTAATGAACGGCAAACAGGTTAAAATGGGCGGCATTGGCGGTGTTGTTACCCGTCCGGAGTCACGGGGGCAGGGGTTAATCCGCAAAATAATGGATGCGGCGTTTCCCGCAATGTTGGAAAAAGGTCAAACCTTTTCCTTTCTATATCCGTTTTCTTACAGTTACTACCGCATGTTTGGCTACGAGATTGGCTACGCCTACAACAGCGTAAACATCCCGTTGAAAGAAATGCAAGGATATTCCTACCCCAAAAACATGGAACCATTTGAACCGGGCGATGACATTACCCCATATGTAGAAATTTACGAAGAATTCACACAGGACCGTAACCTGGCCATTGTCCGCAGCAAAGACGCTTGGAACTGGATGCTGAACAGGGATCCATACAAAAACTTGCAATTTACATTCCTGCACCGCGACGCCAACGGAAAAGGCAACGCTTACATTTTATATGGCGTACAAAAAGGCGGCGACCGGGGCAACACCATAAAAATTAAAGAACTTTGCTGGCGCACCCCCGAAGGGCTTCACGGTGTTTTTGGGTTTATAGCGCGCCTTAGTTCAGAGTTTGGCTCTGTAGACTGGAATGCCCCCGACGATGTTAACGTACACGCTTTGTTCCCAGAGTCTTACAACGTAAGCTGGCGCAAAAACGCCTGCGGTATGAACCGCATAACGGACGTAGCCGCCGGGCTTTCTACATTGCGCGCACCGGTTGGTGCTGCCAACGGCAAAGTTACGCTGGATATTGTGGACAAATATTGGAAAGATAATTCCGGCAAGTACACCGTGGAATGGGAAGACGGCAATTTGTCCGTTACAAAAGGCGGCGGCGATGCTGCCATGGCCACCGGTGTGGAGACGTTGTCTCAGTTAGTATCCGGGTATATGACACCGGAAGAGGTAGAGTTGAAAAAAGACACCACGGTTTATAACAGCCGGTTGTTGCTGGGGCAACTGTTTCCTAAACAGAAACTGCACTTAGTAGAGAGGTTTTAAGCCCAAAAACGGAATTTGCCCTGCAGCGATTCGAAGCTGCAGGGCAAATTCCGTTTTCTTAATTCATGAGGTCTTTAGTAATACTTACATGCATTTGTTATATGCGAACTATTACTATTATGGTTACAGGATCTAGTACGATGTCAGGAAGCCAGTTTATAACCGTTTCGCCGATTGAGTTAATATTAGGCAGTGTGTAATTGAAAGTAACGGTTGCTGTTTCGCCTGCTACTACCTCTACATTTGTTTGATACAATACTTGACCTTCAAATTCGAATGTAACGGTATACAAACCAGGTTGCAAGTTTAGTACGCTAAGACTGCCGATACCTTGCTCAACGATTTCGTTATACTCGTCGCGGATAATGACATCAATATCTACCGGGTTAGTAACAGAAGAATCAACATATTTGTATTCTTCCAGGGTTTCAGTTTCTACATTCACGGGCCCAGTTAGGTATTCGCCAAGTAAAAATGAGAATGTACCGTGAATGTATAGATAAATATTACCGGCTGCTGTAGGTTCCGCAGCTGGGATAGTTACGGTATTAGTTGTTATATTGTGGCTGAATGCGGTATGTGTTGGGGCACCAATAGCAATCATAGCGTTTCTGGTGTTGTTAACATTGCCGCCGATAGAGTGAATGTTACCGTTGTTTGGTACGCCAAGCATTCTGTTAAAAGATAATGCTCCCCAGCTTCCGCTGAACAATTCATATTCAAATGTAATCGTCAGATAGCTGTCAGCGTAAGTTACAACAGCATTGCCTACTTGGTTAAAGTTATTGCCTACAACAAGAACAAGTGGAATTTCATTATCTGCGGCAAGGGTTGCATGACACAGGCTTGCGAATGCAAAATGGTTAGAGTTACGCACAACCAGTGGGTTGTATGTAGCCCCGGTTAGAGAATGGAGTACGTTACCGTTGTGAATTGGGTTACGATTGTTTGCATTGATGACAGTTGTATCAGTACGTAGATCCCACTGAGTTGGTGTTGTTGCCGTAACAGAACTGAAATTTTGAGATACATACTTTGTTAGAGTGTATGTTGGCGTAATTGTTCTTTGCCAATATTCTACTCTGGTGGTGGTTACGGTTGTTTGGATGGCATTAACAGTTACTTCCAACGCGCCATTTTGTGGTGGCGGTGTGCCTGTGTCGCCAAAAAAGATTGTGTTACTGATGGTGCCGCTAATCTCGCCGACCATGTTTCTTTTTATTGCGTACCATCCACCGTTTAATTGCTCCACGGAGAAGAAGTGGTTTTGACCGCCCCAAAATGCGTTTGCAAAACCTACGCCGTAAAAGAAGCCATGGAAATCATAGTTGCCATTTCTCATCCAGCCGGGAGCGCGGCCTGCTGCAATTATTGAAGCTTTAATTGCGGGCCAGTCACCTGTTCCGTCCGCTGTCCATACCACTACATCCTGATTTGCTCCTCCGGGGCCAATTTGACCGTCAGAGAATACAACAAATGCGGGCAATTCTGTGCCCAGGAAAACAGGATTTCCTCCGCTAACCCTGTGTGTTGCCGGTGCTGCCGCAACCGGAACTACCATTGCGAAAACCATGACCAACGCAACTACTACCGATAAAACCTTTTTGAGCTTTCTTGCCATTGTGAAAACCTCCTGAAATATAGAATTGTTTCCCACCCTAGGCAAAATTATGACACAACTTACAAAAAAATGCAATTGGTAAATGTTCCATAAAAAGATGACGATTCCGTATATTTCCATGTTAGTAATTCCATTTAATACAGGAAAAATAACACTACTACGCGCAACGTTAAAAAACCGCATTGGTGACCGAGGTCACCAATGCGGTTTTACAAAACTAATCCAAAATATCGTGCGGCTGTGAATAAGGCCTTTCAAGGCTGCGCCAGTTTCTTGGCGTAATCAGTTGTGTCCATGTTTCATGAACGCCATTGGGTTTCGTCTCGTGATAATGAGAATTGGTTGCTTCTTGAATGTATAGGAAGTACCAAGTGTCCGTATTCATGTTGTCCGGCCACATTATCATACCCTCAAGTAAGTCGTCTTTGTATTCCGGCAGGCGTCCAAGTGCGCGGTTTACAAGTGCCGCAACTTCTGCCCTTGTAATTAATTGGTCCGGCTTAAATGTGCCGTCGCCAAAGCCTGTTACCCAGCCTTGCAAATATGCCGTGTTTATCGCGTCGCTTGCCCAGTGGCCCCCAATGTCTGTAAACGCATTGCCGCCGGTAACCCTATAGTGTCCTAGGCCCAAGTAACTAACTACCATTGCGGCAAACTCTGCACGTGTTGCGGGTTGGTTGGGGTTAAATGTTTCGTTTAAAGGCATACCTGCAAACAGCCCGCCCCGGTTCATTGTAGAGATGGCATTGTTAAACCACCTGCCCGGCTGTACGTCTGCAAATGGGTTTGTCTGAGTCCAGATGCTTGTCCGGTATTCGTCTGTTATTAGGCGGAAAAATATTGTTGCTACTTCGGCGCGAGTAATATTTGCTTGGGGACGAATAGTACCGTCTTCCGCATAGCCAATCATAAATGCAAAGTGGGTTGGTGCGGTAGGTGTGGCGTTAACAGGTGTAAGTTCCGGTTCATACTCTTCGTGCAGTTCCTCATAATTGTCTGCGGGTGTAGATGCAGGTATAGGTATTTGTATAGGTGCAGAAACATCCCGCGGTGTCCATGCTGTGTAAACATTTGCAGCTTCCGGCGAGGGCGGTGTTTGTGGTGTGGAAGGCGGCTGCGGTATTTCCGGTATTTCCGGCTGGTGTGGAATATTTATATTGCCGCCGTTATTATCCCCCGGGTCTCTATATCCGGCAAAACAATTAGTGATAACGGCTGTAGCTTTCTCGCCATGCCATAAAATTGGCGGCTGACGGTAAGATGCTTCAAATCTTATATCTTCACCCAGCTCTTCTACTACATAAAAACGGCCCGATAACAATTCTGTAATAATGGCTGGGGAATTAACACTAAAGCGAACTTGGTCATAAACACCTTCGTCTGCAGGGTTTGCGTTTGCACCGGCCCATTGCCAGTTGTTGGTTTCCTTGTCTACTAATGTGAACAGCAGAAGGGTGTCTTCGTCCCTGATGCTTACCCGGGCGTAGAACATTGTATCGTTTGTTACAGAGTCCGGGGCATATTGCAGTTCCTTTTGTATTACAAGTGCGCCAAAACCATGGGCAAAAACGTTAGTTACTTCCGCAATCAAGTTACCGTCCGCAAGCGAACCCCTTACGTAATCTATGTCTACATGATATTCAAAATCAGAAGTAAACAGATACTGTAAATTGCCGCCGTCTATGCAAAACTCTGCCACTTGATATGTGTAATGTGTAGGAAGCCCTCTTAATATTGCCTCACCAAATGCAACGGCACTAAAAGGGATAAGGTTAAACATTTCCCCTGCATAAACAGATGGGTTGCGGTAATGGAAAGAGCCGTCCTGTTCCAATGAAAAATACAGCAAGTCATTTGTGCCGTAAATTTTTACACCGGCAAAAAATTCTGTTGAAGTATTTACGCCCCAATCCTCGGGGGATCCTGCCAACTCTTTACGGATAACCAGCATACCGTTGCCCCCGGAATAATGATTATTTATGGTTAGGCTGTTGCCGCGCCCTTCATGCGGGTTATAAAAAAGCATTACTCCGTTTGTGTTAAAGGATTCTTCATTCCACTTATACGTTTTTGTGATGTGGCGGGTATACGCACCGTAAGGGAAAATTTCTTTTACAAATATGGCATTGGTTACTTGATAATTGACTTCATCAACAGGCAGGCCAACAATTACGGCAGGTGAAGCTATGCTGAAATGCACTTCATCAACATAGGTAATCTCGGCATCTGTTTTGTAGTAAAAGTTAGGTGTTCCGTCGTTTCCAACATAGCCGATGGTTCTGTACAGCTTGCCCATGACGGGGTGGATATGTCTTTCAAAAATCAAAAGATACCTGTTTTCCGGATTATCTTTATTCGGAACATTCCACAATTGGGCTTGAAAGTCATCATATGGGCTTACACCCCAATCATCCGGGCGGCCGGACATAGATTTTCTAATAGTTAAATTGCCGGAAGAGTACTTGTAGTAGTTAGTCAGTACTATAAACAGTAGCTCGTCGTAGGTTAGCAAGTTATCTTCGTTTGTGTGAGAGTAAGAAACTCCCCAATTCCATTCCGGGTTTGTTAGCCAGTCGTACCGGGTGTCATCATTTATTGGGTCAACATATTCCCAGTCACCGGAATCTAAGGGGCGCACTTCCCTAATTTCATAGGATCTTCCTGTCCACAAATTAGACAATGTAAGGAATTCGTTTTGAGAAAGCGGCAGCTCCATTTTTGGGATACCGTCGTAGAGTTCACTTAAACCCGTAACGTCATTGCCTATAGTGCGCCAAATATGGATATAGCTGTCGGGGTTGGCATTGTCTGGGATGTATGTGTGCGGCTTGCTTTGAAACAATAGATAATTTTCATTTGTTGCATCCCAAACCCGTACATAAAATACCGTATCTTCGTCTACCCCCCACTGCGCCGGGAAGCCCGCCAAAAATTTGCGTACCCTAATGGTTCCGATACCGTGCATAAAATGGTTGGTTACAGTTATTTTGTTGTACGGGCCTTCGATAAGATAAAACCCTTTGCCCCCGTCACTGTACCGCACTTGTATCCTGTCGGTATCGTATGCAAATACTTCTTCGATGTAGTATCTGACATTCAAATTTACATCAAGCGCAGAGCCTGTAGTAATTACAGGCATACCTAAAATATTTGCGGGGTTGTTAACGGAAAACATTATCAGTGTTGCTTCTTCGGGTACATCAACAAGCCCAAGATATTCGTATTTGTTGCCCCCAAGTGGGTTTGCAACAATGTACTGACTTGCTCCTGTGCTTAATCTGACAAAGAAATTTGTGTCACTGCCATACAGCCAGTCTGCGGCGTAATACCCGGTCATTTCCTTTTCAATTACCAAGTCGCCCAAAGGCCAGTGAAACGGCGGGGGTTCGTCCCAGTTTAGGCGTATGGTGCCAACAACATTCAAGTCTTGGACAATGGAATCCCCAACCCATACAAATAAATCCGAACTGCCGAAGGGGTAAGTGGCATCTTTCCTAAAAGAACGGTGAAATACATTTGTACTTGTAATTGTTCTGTTGCCTATTTGATACTCATTTCCCCCGGGGTTCGTTATAACAATTTCGTATTGGATATGAATTCCCGGGCCGCCCAAATCTGCAATTGTAACCACCCAGGTCATACTTCCTACCGCTTTGTCAAGTTCGGTCCTATACAAGTGATACTTAAAAGTACCCAACGATACATGGTCAAACGTACGGACTACTAAAGTGTCCCTCCATCTGGCATTCGGTGCAGAGTAAAGTTGACCCGGCGGGAAATTATTCGGGCCGCAATTAATAGGGATGCTTATCCTTAAATCGTTATCGACAATTTCCACACTGTTCAAACCGTTATTATTCCATTTTACCCCCGGTAATGAATAAGCTTCTATGGATGTTTCTTGCATTGTCCAGTAAAACCCGTTACTTTGTGCGGGGGTAAACGTGGCCTGCGCCCCAAGAGTAGTGTAAATAATACCTGTCTCCCAATCATCATCTGCCATATCTAAATAAACAATATAAGAGATTTTTGCGGGCCCGTTGATAATATCTGCTTGGTCTACAACCCAAGTTACAATATTTCTGTCGGTATTAACAGAAATATTGCCAACGCCCTTTTGAGAATCTTCCAAGAAAACGAAATTATGAAGGTCATCAACAATAGTAACAGCACCGTTACCCGCAAGCGGCAGGCTGTCATCTGCATACTTTGCGCCCCACGCGGCAAGAGTAATAACAATGTGGCCTTCATTTTCAATGTGGGTTACAGCTTTGCCTGTCCAAACTTCTCCGGGGCTTAGGCTGTTGGGAATATTCAGCAGTACATCATTACCGTAGAAGATTTCAAAGTGACCGGGAATACTTCGAGTATCATTTCCATGGGCAAAAGTTATACATTGCCCTAAGGTAAGAATGAGTGCCATCAGTAATGCCATCTTTTTCTTCATTGTTATCCCCTCCATTTTATTAATAAAAGTAAATTTATTGGTATAATTGTCGATAGTAAAAGTATACCATGTTTTAGGCAATATGTAAGTCGGCTACGGTTACAGTAGGTTAACAAAAGTGTGGCAATATGTAAAAATGTACCCCCTGATATCAGGGGGTATGACATTTTCTTCTAGACAAAAATTCCCCAATAAGTTATTCTTGTAATGAGGTGATGATCGTATGAAAGATGTAGTAATAGTATCGGCGGCACGTACCGCTATAGGTGCTTTTGGCGAGAGTTTGAAGGACATTTCGGCTGTGAGTTTGGGCGTTTGCGCAGCAAAGGAAGTTATGTCACGGATAAACCTTGCGCCGGAGAAAATTGATGAAGTGATTTTTGGCAATGTGTTACAAGCCGGGCTTGGGCAAAACATTGCGCGACAAATTGCAATACACGCAGGCGTACCGGAGTGCGTACCGTCTTTTACAGTAAACAAAGTTTGCGGAAGTGGACTTAAAGCCGTGCAGCTTGCGGCACAGGCTATCGGCAGCGGCGAAGCGGACATCATACTTTGCGGCGGTACGGAAAATATGAGCCAAGCCCCGTACTTAAATAAGTCCGTTCGCTGGGGGCAAAAACTTGGCTCAAGTGAGCTTATCGACAGCCTTGTTGCCGATGGGCTTACAGACATTTTCAATAATTACCACATGGGGATAACGGCAGAAAATCTTGTGGAGCAATTTGGCTTAACGCGGGAGCAGCAGGATGCTTTTGCCGCCCAAAGCCAGCAAAAAGCAGAAGCTGCCATAGCCGAAGGGCGTTTTAAGGACGAGATCGCTCCGCTTTCTATCCCCCAAAGGAAAGGCGACCCAATAATTTTTGAAACAGATGAGTTCCCCAGAAAAGGTACTACTGCGGAATCTCTTGCGCGGCTGCGTCCGGCATTCAAAAAGGACGGCAGTGTTACAGCAGGCAACGCGTCCGGGATAAATGACGGTGCGGCGGCACTTGTGGTTATGAGCCGCGAAAAAGCGGATGAACTAGGCATCAAACCCTTGGTTACAATAAAATCTTACGCGAATGCAGGCGTAAGCCCGGCAACAATGGGCTTGGGGCCTGTTCCCGCAACTCAGAAAGCACTTAAAAAAGCCAATCTTGTAATAGACGACATCGGCATAGTGGAGGCAAACGAAGCTTTTGCCGCCCAAAGCCTTGCCGTTATGCGCGAACTTAATCTTGACCCTGAAAAAGTTAATGTTAACGGCGGTGCAATTGCGCTGGGGCATCCTATCGGTGCCAGCGGTGCACGGGTTTTGGTTACATTAATTTACGAAATGGCGCGGCGTCATACGCAGTACGGTCTTGCCACTTTATGTGTAGGCGGCGGACAGGGCGTTGCCATGATTGTTGAAAGAGCATAACCTATGAGCAAAATAATTGACGTAAACGAAGCCGCTTCTAAAATTTTTGATGGCGCGACAGTTATGTTCGGTGGTTTCATGGCTAACGGTTCGGCAGAAAATATTATTGATGCGCTGGTTGCGCGGGGCGTGCGCGACTTGACTATAATATGTAACGACTCCGGTCTTATTGACAAAGGCGTGGGTAAGCTGATTGCGGCAAAGCAATGCAAAAAGCTTATTGCCAGCCATATAGGGCTTAACAAAGAAACCGGCAGACAAATGACAGCCGGTGAGCTTGAGGTAGACCTTGTACCACAAGGTACTCTTGTAGAGCAGATTCGCGCCGGGGGCTATGGGTTGGGCGGTGTGCTTACACGAACAGGCATTGGCACTCTTGTTGAAGAAGGCAAACAAAAAGTTGACGTTGACGGCATCACATATTTATTAGAGAAGCCGATCCGCGCGGATTTTGCTGTAATCTTCGGCGCAATAGCGGATGAATTCGGAAATATACGTGCCGTTGGTTCCACAAATAATTTCAACAATGTGATGGCATCTGCGGCAGATGTTGTAATATTGGAAGCACGCAAACTTGAAAAAGTAGGTGCCATTCACCAGAACGATGTTAACACACCGGGAGTTTTCGTGGATTATATAGTCGATGGCGGGGGTGTGTAGATGAAATATGCCAACAAGGAAGAAATGCAGAATTTTATTGCCGCCCGTGTGGCAAAGGAGCTTTGGCATAATGCAGTAGTAAATTTGGGCATTGGCTTACCCACCCGTGTCGCAAATTTTGTAGAGGATGGTTTAACCGTACATTTCCAAAGCGAAAATGGCTTTGTAGGTTTGGGGCCTGCTCCTGCCCCGGATAATATTGATATAGATATTGTAAATGCAGGCGGCCAGCCTGTCACCATTCACGAAGGAGGAGCCTTTTTCGACAGTGCGGTAAGTTTTGGTATAATCCGCGGCGGGCATGTTGACCTTACAGTACTTGGGGCCTTACAAGTAGATGAGGCCGGGAATATTGCAAATTATCTAATACCGGGTAAACTTGTGCCGGGAATGGGCGGTGCGATGGATTTGTTAAGCGGCGCGAAAAAAGTAATCGTTGCAATGGAACACACCGCTAAAGGAGCCGCAAAAATTCTGAAAAGGTGCAATCTTCCATTAACCGCCGTAAATGCCGTTGACCTGATTATCACGGAAATGGGTGTCATAGAAGTAACGGAAGACGGACTTCTTCTGAAAGAAATCAATCCGCTTTTCACCACCCAGGAAGTTCTGGCGGCAACAGAAGCGGAATTGATTATCTCCCAAAATCTCACAGAGATGTAAAATACAATTTCAAATTAATAGAGGTTGCGAGCAACAGGGTACGTTTCACAAAAATGCCAAGCGCGGCAGTGAAGCAGAATGGGTTCTCGCCGAAGGCAAAATTCATGCGCTAATGTATTTTGCTTGGGGGTATCGCCCAGAGCGATGCAACTGTGGTGTTTTGTTTATGTATGCACCGCGCGCTATTGTATCATTACGGTATAATAGCGCGTTTTTTATTTACTACCATTTGAAAAGGAGGGCTTTATTTTGGATAACAAATCTATGATAAGGCTAAGAATGAGCGCGCATGATGCGCATTATGCCGGTAATTTGGTGGACGGCGCACGTATGTTGGCATTGTTTGGCGATGTGGCTACAGAGCTTCTGATTCGCCACGACGGCGATGAAGGACTGTTTGTAGCATATGATAATGTAGAATTTACCGCGCCTGTTTACGCCGGGGATTATATCGAAGCCGAAGGGGAAATTGTAAGTGTAGGCAATTCGTCGCGCAAAATGACGTTTACTGCAAAAAAAGTTATCCGTTCTGCGCCGGAGTATGGCGAAACCGCCGCAGAGGTAATTGAAGAACCAATTATCGTATGCCGCGCAAGCGGAACCTGCGTTGTGCCAAAGGACAAACAGCGGAAAGGAACATCGCAATGGAGAAGCTGATAATAACAGCAGCAATTTGCGGCGCGGAGGTGACAAAAGAGCATAACCCTGCCGTGCCCTACACCGTGGAAGAAATAGGACGCGAGGCCCTGTCTGCGTACAATACAGGGGCAAGTATAATTCACTTGCATGTTCGGTGTAACGACGGCACTCCCACCCAGGATAAAGGCCGTTTTGCCGAGTGCATAGCAGAAATCAAACGCCTTTGCCCGGATGTAATCATTCAACCGTCCACAGGCGGCGCAGTGGGTATGAGCAACGACGAACGTTTGCAACCTCTTCAACTTAACCCGGAAATGGCAACTTTAGACTGTGGTACAGTAAACTTTGGCGGTGACGAAATTTTTGTCAACACGGAAAATATGATTAAAGATTTTGGCAGCCGAATGATTGACAAAGGCGTTAAACCTGAAGTGGAGGTTTTTGACAAGGGCATGATTGACACGGCAATACGCCTTTGTAAGCAAGGCTACATCAAGCCGCCGATGCATTTTAACTTTGTAATGGGCGTTACAGGCGGCATAGCTGCCACTACACGAGACTTTGCGTATCTTGCCGACAGCATTCCACAGGGCTCTACGTACACGGTTTCAGGCATAGGACGAAACGAATTTCCAATGGCGGCTCTTGCAATAATTTCCGGCGGACATGTGCGAGTAGGGTTTGAGGATAATGTGTATCTTAGCCGCGGCGTTTTGGCAAAATCCAACGGCGAGCTGGTAGATAAAGTTGTGCGCATCGCAAAGGAACTTGGACGGGCAATTGCATCGCCTGCAGAAGCCCGACAAATTTTGGGGCTGTAAAAGTTTACGGAGGTAAAATTAAATGGAAATAAAGTTATGCAAGTACGGAACACATAGGGTTTTAGATCCCAAAGGAGTATTGCCCCAAGCAGCGCAAAAAATTGACAACGACATGCAAGTTAAGCCCAACGAAATCTTAATTGACGTAATCTCGCTGAACATAGACTCCGCATCCTTCACTCAGTTAAAAGGTGAGGCAAATGACGATGAATCTAAAATTGCTGCAAAAATCATAGAAATCGTAAACGAGCGCGGCAAAATGCAAAACCCTGTTACAGGTTCCGGCGGCATGTTAATCGGCACAGTTGCGCAAATTGGCAGCAAATTAAACCGCCCGGAATTGAAAGTGGGCGACAAAATCGCAACGCTGGTTTCACTAAGTCTGACGCCGTTAAAAATAAGTAAAATCACAAAAATACACATGAACATAGACCGTGTGGACTGTGAAGCCCAAGCAATATTATTTGAATCCGGCATCTACGCCAAGCTGCCTAACGACATGACGGAAGCATTAGCCCTTGCCGCACTGGACGTAGCCGGTGCGCCTGCACAAACTGCAAAATTAGTAAAACCCGGCGACAGCGTGCTTATTCTGGGCGCAGGCGGCAAATCCGGTATGCTTTGCTGCAACGAAGCTATGCGCCGCGTGGGCCCTACAGGCAATGTTGTAGCAGTGTGCAACATTGATGCCGACCTGGACAAACTTCTGACGAACAAGCTTTGTCACAAGGCAATACTGTCCAGTGTTTTAACACCGCTGGAAATGACAGAACTTGTACTTGCCGCCAATAACGGGCGGGAATTCGACATATCTATAAATGTTGTAAACGTGCCAAACAGCGAAATGGCGAGCATTTTACCCGTACGTGACGGCGGTGTTGCCTACTTATTCTCTATGGCGGTCAGTTTCACAAAAGCCGCTTTGGGCGCGGAAGGTATCGGCAAAGATGTAACAATGATTATAGGCAACGGCTATACGAAAGGCCACGCGGAAATTACGCTTCATCAGTTGCGGGAAAACCTACAGCTGCGCGAGTTGTTTCAGCAAAAGTATACCTAAAGGTGGGAATTATGAGAAAATTATTTGAAGATGTTCCACAAAAAGATTGGGACGACTGGAAATGGCAAGTGCGCAACAGAATTGAAAGCGCGGAGGATTTGAAAAAACTTGTACCAAATATCAGTGCAGAGTCAGAGGAGGAAATTCGTTGCTGTTTGGCGAAATTCCGCATGGCTATTACGCCATACTACCTTGCGCTGGCGGATTTAAACGATATGCGTGATCCTGTTTGGCTGCAAAGCGTACCCACGGCAAACGAACTTATCACCATGAAAGAGGATATGTCAGACCCTCTTCATGAGGATTTAGACAGCCCCGTAAAAGGGCTTACGCACCGCTACCCGGATCGCGCACTCTTGCTGCTTACCGACCAATGTGCCATGTATTGCCGCCATTGTACCCGCCGCCGCTTTGCCGGTGTAAAAGACGAGGCACAACCAATGGCACAAATAGAAGCGGCAATCGACTATATTGCAAAAACGCCGCAAATACGTGACGTTCTTCTAAGTGGCGGCGATCCGCTGCTTTTGACGGATGACGTTTTAGAAAAAATAATTTCAAAATTACGCAGGATCCCGCATGTTGAAATAATACGCTTCGGTACCCGTCTGCCCGTTGTTCTTCCTCAGCGGATTACGGACGAGATGTGCAACATGCTGAAAAAGTATCACCCCATATGGATAAATACCCACTTCAACCACCCTAGTGAAATAACACCGGAAGCAATTGAAGCGTGTAATCGCTTATCAAACGCGGGCATACCTTTGGGGAACCAAAGCGTTCTATTGGCAGGCGTAAATGATTGCCCGCATCTTATGAAGGAACTTGTGCAAAAGCTGGTGAAAATTCGTGTACGCCCTTACTATATCTACCAGTGCGACTTGGCCGAAGGGCTGTGCCATTTCAGGGTACCAATTGCCAGGGGCATGGAAATTATCGAAACATTGCGGGGGCATACATCGGGCTATGCCGTGCCAACTTATGTTGTAGACGCACCGGGCGGCGGCGGGAAAATACCGGTTGCGCCTACCTATATTATCTCCCAAGGCACAAACAAAGTTATACTGCGCAATTATGAAGGCGTTATTACAGCTTACACCGAGCCAAAAACATATACACCTTCCTGCAAATGCGCAGTTTGCACCGGCGAAAAAGAAGTCGAATACGAAGGTGTGGCATCACTGTTCAGCAACCAAAGCATTTCCCTTACGCCGAAAGAATCGAAGCGAGGTAACCGGGCAAACCCCGGATACGATCGGGAAGTGAGGTTATAAGTGTACACAAAACTACAGCTTGACCAAAATTTAATACAGGAAGCAAGAAATTTTGCCAAAAATGTTGCCCTGGATACACAAGAATTTATTGACAAACACACCACCGTTGCAGTAGAGCGCGCAATATGCCGCCTGATGGGTATTGATGGCACAGATGAAATAGACGTGCCTTTGCCCAACGTTGTGGTAGACCATCTTTTGGAATGTCAATTGCTGGGCGTTGGCGCGGCACTTATGTTAGGTGCGGCTATGGAGAAATTCGGTTTATCAGCCCAGGAAATTGCGGAAGGCATAAGCCGCGGCGAAATAAATTTCAAAGATGTTCCTATTACGGATTTGGAACGTATTAAATCCCGCGTAAATGGTTTAAGTGCGCAATCCGTCGAACGGATTAAATTAAACCGCCATAAGCGACAGACTTTCATAGAAAATTACGGCGATAAAGACGGCCCATATTTATATGTAATTGTTGCCACAGGTAATATTTACGAGGATATTATCCAAGCAAAAGCCGCGGCGCGGCAAGGTGCGGATATTATCGCTGTAATTCGCACTACAGGTCAAAGCCTTCTGGACTACGTGCCATACGGTGCAACAACCGAGGGGTTTGGCGGGACATACGCCACCCAAGAAAATTTTCGTTTGATGCGGGTTGGGCTTGACGAAGTCGGTGCTGAATTGGGGCGGTACATTCGCCTTTGCAATTACGCTTCCGGACTTTGCATGCCGGAAATTGCGGCAATAGGTGCAATGGAGCGGTTGGATGTAATGCTAAACGACGCGTTTTACGGTATTCTGTTCCGCGACATTAATATGAAACGCACAATTATCGACCAATACTTTTCACGGGTGATAAACGGTTTCGCAGGAATAATTATCAACACCGGCGAGGACAACTATCTTACTACGGCAGACGCAGTAGAAGAGGCGCATACGGTGCTTACATCACAGTTTTTGAATGAGCAGTTCGCACTGCTTGCAGGTGTTCCGGAAACACAAATGGGGCTTGGACATGCCTTTGAAATTTCGCCAAATGTGGAAAACGGGTTCTTATTTGAACTTGCGCAAGCACAAATGGCCCGGCAAATTTTCCCCAAGGCGCCGCTGAAATATATGCCTCCAACTAAATTTATGACGGGCGATATATTCATGGGGGCGGTGCAAAACGCGCTTTTTAACGCCGTTACCATAATGACAGGGCAAAAAATTCATTTACTTGGAATGCTTACGGAAGCAATCCATACGCCATTTATGAGTGACCGTGCTTTGGCGATTGATAACGCCCGCTACATTTTTACTACTATGGCAAATTTGGGTGACGAAATTGGCTTCAAAGACGATGGAATTATACAAAAACGTGCTTGTGATGTACTTGCGAAAGCTACGGGCTTGCTTCGTCAAATAGAAAAGAACAAATTGTTTGCCACTTTAGAGCAAGGTATTTTCGCGGGGATAAAGCGCGGAGCCGACGGTGGCAAAGGGTTGGACGGCGTAGCACAAAAGGCAGACGGGTATTTCAACCCGTTCGTAGAGCAAATGAAAGGGGCCGTGAAATGAGCAGTACTGTAATTCGCCCATACGGCGATACGCTTGACGACGGCAAAGTGCAACTAAGTTTTACCCTTCCCGTTTTAAATGACGAGCGCGGTAATGAAGCTGCCATAATTTTGGCAAAAAAAATGGGCTTCAACGACCCTTCCGTTGCTCACCGAGCTGCGTTGGATAAAGGCTTTACATTTTTCGTGGTTTACGGCAGCACCACTCACAGCGTAGACTATGCGTCTATCAAAGTACAAAGCGTCCAGGGCGATGCAATGAGCATGGAGGAGACGGCCCAATTTATCCGCGAGAATATAGGCCGCGAAATAGTTGTGATTGGCGCATCAACGGGAACGGATGCACATACTGTTGGTATTGACGCGATTATGAATATGAAAGGTTTTGCAGGGCATTACGGCCTTGAGCGTTATGGAATGATTCAGGCTCACAACTTGGGCAGCCAAGTAAGCAACGAGGATTTTATTCAAAAGGCCAAGGCACTTAATGCAGACGTGCTTTTGGTAAGCCAAACCGTTACCCAAAAAGACATTCACATAGCAAATCTAACGGAGCTGGTGGAGCTTTTAGAAGCAGAAGGCATGAGGGAAAATATTTTGCTGATATGCGGCGGCCCAAGGATCTCTAACGAACTTGCGAAGGAATTAGGTTATGACGCAGGGTTTGGTAAAAATAGTTTTGCGCAGCATGTAGCAACCTATTTTGTTCGTGAAATGGCAAGACGAATAAAAAAATAATTTCACAAGGAGGCTCTCTCATGACAGGACTTACAATATCTGAATTGACAGTAGGGCAAAGCGCAAGTTTTGGAAAAACTATCGCAGAGTCGGATATATACATGTTTGCCGGTATATCCGGCGACATTAATCCTGCCCATACAAACGAAGAATATGCAAAAAATACCATGTTCAAAACTCGCATTGCCCACGGTATGCTTTGCGGCGGTTTAATTTCTGCCGTACTGGGAATGCAATTGCCCGGGCCGGGCACAATTTACTTGAAACAAGACCTGAAATTTTTAGCACCTGTATTCATTGGCGATACGATAACCGCAACCTGCACGGTTAAAGAAATTTTCGCGGAAAAAAATCGTGTTATTTTTGAATGCGGCGTAGTAAACCAGCAAGGCAAGCTTGTTATTTCAGGCGAAGCAACGGTTATGCCGCCTGCTAAGGCATGACGTGTTTAGCTAAACTTTTAATGCCACACCGCATAATAAGCATAGTCGGTATGGACAAAAACACCGGGAAAACAACAGTGCTTAATTACCTTGCCGAAACTTTTAACAAATACGGAATTAAGCTTTTGCTTACAGGCATAGGCAGAGACGGCGAAGATTGCGATATAGTTACGGGTACGGCAAAACCGCGTATTTTTGTGCAAAGCGGTACAACAATAATAACCGCAGAAGGTCTTCTTGGGCTATGTGATATAACTAAGGAAATTGTTAAGGTAACAGACTACCACACTGCAATGGGGCGTGTGGTAGTTGTTGTTGCCAAATCTGACGGGTTTGTTCAAATTGGCGGACCGTCTGCATTGTCACAATTGGATGAACTATTGAACGAAGTTGACGTTTGTGACAACATAAAATTCATCATAGACGGCGCAATAAGCCGTAAAAGTTTGGCGCGGTTGGGTGATGCAGTTGTTCTTTGCGCAGGCGCAGGGCAGAATTCGGACATTAAAAAGGTCATTGCCGAAACAAGCCACGCTGTAAAAATGCTGACGCTTTCAATGCCGCCAAAGGACGCTAAACACATCTGCTTTGAAGGAGCCGTAAGCGACAAGCGGCTTTTAGAGCTTATAAACTCCGGTACAGATTTAAAAGGCGTTTACATCGTTGCAGACGACCCGGGGAAAATTTTTATCAAACCCGAAACTTACGAGAAACTACTAATTAAAAAAGGTATGTTGACGGTTAAAACGCCTGTAAATTTAGCGGCTGTAACAATTAACCCTGTATCTGCGCGCGGGTATGCCTTTGATGCGGATGAATTCCTTGTAAAAATGAGTGCTGCTTTGCCCGTGCCTGTGTTTAATGTAAAAGTTTTGCAGAGATAGATAGGAGCACTTAATGTTTGAACCGGATAACCATCAAAAAAACGCAATGGGGCTAACTTTTTTGCTCAATCACTTAACAGCGGACTCGCCCTATGGCACGGAAGCA
Organism: Bacillota bacterium; assembly: GCA_009786175.1. The sequence continues at coordinate 19,973 of WQTQ01000206.1, forward strand.
ATTAAGCAAATCACGGTTTTCAGCAGAGGCGACACTTCCACGCTGATAGAATGTTTTGACAATATCGACAAAGCCATTTCCATACAAAGTAGCCGCGATACAGACGTTCTTCGCCATTTCCTTATGAACTTCAAAAACATTCGTGCAAGTGTAGTAAAATTGGAAACCGCCGTCTTGAACGAGGTGGAGTTATTTGAGCTGAAAAATTTCCTGCTTACATTTGAAAAATTTTTGCACGTATTTGAGAAGCTAAACAAGGTCATACAGTTTCACGGAATATACTTTACAAATTCGACAGCGGCACTTAATATTTTGGATCCGCAAAAAAAGCGCATGGTTCCATTTTCGCTAGAGGACGGATTTTCGGAAAAACTTGTGAAAATTAGGGGGGACAAAGCCCGGCTAGAGCTAAAACTACGTCAAGAAACCAATGAAACCAAGTACAGTGTGATGCAAGCCGAACGGTTGAAAATTGTCATGGCAGAAGATGCAGAAGAAGAAATTGTTATGGCAGAACTTTGCCAACAACTGCACAGCTTCGCAGCTGATTTTATCTCAAATATGGATAACCTGGGTAAGCTGGATTTAGTTTTGGCAAAATCCCGTCTTGCAACGGATTTTAACGCAATTCGCCCGAAAATTGGCTCTCTCCGGTTAGTGTTAGAAAACATGTCCAACCCTTTTGTTGAGAACATGCTGGCGCAAGATAATAAGCAATTCACAAAAATTTCGCTAACCCTTGACGCGGGCGTAACAATAATAACCGGAGCTAATATGGGTGGTAAAAGCGTTGCCATTAAAACTGCTGCGCTTAATATTATGCTTTGCCGTTTGGGCTTTTTTGTTGTAGCAGAAAAGGCGGAAATACCTTTGTTTGACGGGATATGCTTGATTTTAAGCGATGAGCAAAATACAGCCGGAGGCTTATCTACATTTGGCGCGGAAATTAAACGGTTCGATACAATAGCCAAAGGACTAAAAAGCAATTTTATTTTTATCGCGTTGGACGAATTTGCCCGTGGCACAAACCCGCAAGAAGGCGCGGCAATTGTACGTGCCATTGCAAAATTTTTGTCCGGCAAAAGTTCAATTTCGCTAATGAGTACCCACTTCGACGGAGTAGTGCCGCTAAATTCTGCCCATTATCAAGTAAAGGGACTTAAGCCGGACATACAAAAAAATGACATTGGCCTTACATCCGATTTTATGGATTATCAGCTTATAAAGACAGCCCCCAATGCGCCTGTACCAAAAGACGCGTTGAATATATGCAAATTAATGGAACTCGACAGTGAGATAATCGCGGAAATAGAGAGGGAATATTAGTTCATACCCCCTGATATCATATTGGCTGTGTGATATCAGGGGGTAAATTTTCGTCACTGCGAATTATTCCAAAAATTGTCATAGATTATATGTGTTCTACTCATTGACTTAATGTGACACAACATGTATCATCAAAGAAAAACATCAGGCATTTTGTAGAAATTTTGTGCATATTTACGAAAGCAATGTCAAAAGCCTGCAATCGGAGGAAATATTGTGATAAGAAAAGCCACCCGTAC
>WQTQ01000207.1 GCA_009786175.1 Bacillota bacterium
TGTCCGGAGTGCGGCAAAAACAACTGCGACGAATGTAATGAATGCGTCTGCGAATACACCTGCACCAACATCTGTCCGGATTGCAATAATAATAACTGTGCAGACTGCGCCGGTTGCACATGCTACGTATGCTCCAACATTTGCCCGGAGTGCGGCAAAAACAACTGCTACGAGTGTAACGAATGCATCTGCGAATATACTTGCACCAATATCTGCCCCGGTGTAGACTGCGAAAACTGCTTTGACTGCCATGAATACACGCCGTGTGAAAATTGCACCCTATGTGCTACATGCTGCCAGTGCTACATCTGCACCAACATCTGCCCGGCTTGTGGTAACAACAATTGCGTTGACTGTAACGGATGCACATGCGGTATAGATACACAACCGCCGATAGACTTCCCGCCACAACCACCTGTATGGTGGCCGCCATTGCCTCCGACACCACCTACAGAAGAGCTTGCCGTTACTCCTGACCTTCATTATATTCCATGGGCACCTCGTCGGCCGATTTCTGCACCGGAAGTAGTTGAATATGAAGAGTACGAACTATTACCTATAATCGAGGAAGAGGAAGCTCCTATGCCGTATGCAGATTATTACGGCGAAGTGGTATATATGGAATATGACGATTTAGATTATTTGGATGATGCTCCTCCTGCTACTGAAGACATTAACGTTGCGCCATTTGCAACCGTACTAATCTTTACAGAGGGCAGTATAGAGTACTTGTTAAACGGCCAAAGACATGTAGGTGTTGCCAGCCCGTTTATCGACATGGCAACCGACCGTATGATGATTCCGCTTCGTACAATAGCAGAAGCGTTAGGTATTGAGGTCGCATGGGACAGTGCCACACGTTCCGCACTTCTGTTTTTACCAACTGAAACGATTATAATTCCGGCAGATGAAATGCTGCCTGGCGATATGGGTTCTGCAATGATGGTTAATAATCGTATATTTGTACCATTGCGCTTTGCAATGTATGCGTTTGATGCCATTGTAGAGTGGGATCATGAAAACAGATCGGCAATTATCACTGTTAGCGAATAGAATTTTTGAAAATTTTGTAATAAAAGAGACTGCCTTGTGAAGCAGTCTCTTTTATTACAATTGTATCACAACACAGTTCACACATAATTTTACCTTGAAAACGGAAGAAATATCAGTTAGTATATTTCAGGTAAATAAATTACAAAGGAGTGAAAACATGCAAGTTACCAAAAAGTATTTTGCAGAGTTTGTGGGAACAATGGTACTGGTCTTTATGGGGTGCGGCAGCGCGATATTTTTAGGCGCGGGCGCAGACACCGGCCACCTTGCCGTAGCACTGGCTTTTGGTCTTTCCATTGTAGCAATGGCGTATGTAATAGGCGGGGTTTCCGGCTGTCACATAAACCCGGCTGTTTCCCTTTCCATGCTATTGACCAAAAAATTGAGCGTAAACCACTTTGTTGGGTATGTTATTGCTCAGATACTTGGCGCGATAGCCGGCGCGGCTTTGCTGCAAATTTTATTGTCTCTGTCCGGCATGACAGACCTTACAGGCGGTCTTGGCACCAATGGGTTTGGTAATGTTGGAATGGGTGGCGCATTTATTGTTGAAATAGTGCTTACCTTCATTTTTGTTTTTGTTATTTTAGGCGTTGTTTCCGACGCCTCTAAAGCAAGCGTTGCCGGTATCGTAATCGGTCTCACCCTTACATTTGTTCACATCGTGGGTATACCTTTAACCGGCACTTCGGTAAACCCGGCGCGCAGCATCGGCCCTGCTCTTTTTGCAGGCGGCAGCGCATTAACAGAATTATGGGTATTTATAGTAGCTCCTTTAATTGGCGCGGCATTGGCTGTGGCTGTGTTTAGTTGGATAAACGCAAAAAAAGCTAAGTAAGAATATTTTACGCAATTTTAAGGCAATACTGAATGGCCAAAACACATTCGGTATTGCCTTTTTATTGTGTGCTTGCTATACTGGTAAATACCACATAAGGAGGTGGATATACTATGATTCGCACACTAATTAACTGGATTATCAGCGCGCTTATTTTATGGGCACTGTCACTGTTACCGTTTTTAGACATGAATTTCACCGGAAGCCTATGGAATGTTTTTGTTGTTGCAATTGTGTTTGGCCTTATCAACGCGCTAATCGTACCACTTGCCAAAAAGATATTTACCGGCTCAAAAGACAATACCACACTGCTGGTAATTGCCATTTCCTTAGTAATTGACGCGTTTGCGCTATTGTTGCTAAGCTGGCTTGTTTCCGGGTTTCACATCTCATTCTTACCAACAGCAATAATTGTGGCAATAATCCTTACCGTCCTTAACGCAGGTTTTTCAAGATCAAAAGAATAAAAAGATAAGCCTACGGTATCACTGCTGATATTGTAGGCTTTTTGTTTTAAGCGTCTCATGCCTGTTTAATTCTTACAAACCATTTATTTAATTCGAAGTATAACGCCGCCATGCGTACCTCTCCTTCGCTGTCGGCAATAATCTGCCGGGCCTTTACCTTATGCCAAACACCTAGCCCCCCTGCACTGTAAGAGCCCCTCGGCTCTATCTCAATGGTTTTTTCGACTATATACTGTGCTTCCTGCACTGTAAAGCAGATAATTTCATATTTACAATCCGGAAAAACATCCAGCGTTACAGGAACAAATTGCTTACCCCCATGGCCGTACCTTTCATCAATAATATTCCTGCCGCTAAACAAGCCATCGGCCAAATATAAATAAACTTCATGCCGAGTGTTTCGATGGGCTTGGTATACCTCTGGGGTTTCTGTTACTGCTGTTACCTTAAACCGCCGCCCTTCCCCACGGGCCCTCAAAAGGGTCAGTAATACGCTCTCGTAAACACATTTTATTTCGTAACATGAATTGTCCGGAGTCCAATACATAAGCGGCTTTATTACCCCGTTGGGCAGCCACTCTATTCTAACTGTAACGGGAACACATAGCCCGTCAAAATGCTTAATATACACCGTCGGCCTATCTGCCATTTAATTCACGCCCCTATTCTAATTGTACACATAAAATGTTTGAGCATCGCCCTTATCATTATTTGCGTTTACACTTTTTAGCCGCTCGCTCATAAGCACGGCGCGCTGCAAACTGCTTTGGCCATATTGGTTTCGTATCCTGTCTACACAGCGTTCTAAGTTTATGATTTTATTACGCTTTTCCTCGTCGTCAAACAAAGACAGCTGACAAACAGAGCCTTGCGGAACAAGGTCCGTGCCGCGCACCCCAAGGCTGCGAACCGGGTTATGCCAGCGATAATGCCGCCTGAATAATTCTATGGCTTCCGGTACAATTTCAGCTGCAAGGTTTGTTGGCCGTGAAAGCTTTATCTGCCGTTCAAATGACAGTAAACGATTGTCTCTTACGGAAATTTTTAGTGTTTGCGCCTCAAAACCGCTTTCTCTCATACGTTCGGCCACACTCTCCCCCAGCATGTAAAAAGCCGCCCGCACATCATCATCGCTTACAAGGTCGCGGGGCATTGTATTACTGTTTCCGATAGACTTCACGTCATCTACCCTTTCGATATGGGCAACCGGGGTCTTATCCTGCCCGGCGGCCATTGTCCACAACATGTCCCCTGCCTTGTTTTTTAATATTTGACAAATACGCTCCGGCCCGCAAGCTACCAATTCGCCAATTGTATTAATACCGTGCCTTCGCAGCTTATCATTTGTCGCTTGCCCTACATACAAAAGGTCAGATACCGGTAAGGGATAAACTTTCTGTTCACGTTCCTCGTTCCACAACTCAAATACACCATTGTTGGGGGCCAGGTCACTTCCAATTTTTGCGTAGGGAAGATTATTGCTCACACCAATAGAAACCGTCATACAAAGCTGTTTCCATATTGCTTGCCTGATATCCTGGACTGTTTTTATAACTGTACTCCTGTCACCGTATAGCTGTACCCACATTTCGTCAGAGCCAAAGGGTTTTATGGCATCCGTATACTGCAGTACAATTTCTCTCATCCGTTGAGAAATGTGAAGATACAGGGGATAATTTGCAGGAACAATAATCAGGTTAGGATAAATTTTTAATGCATCCTTAATTGAAGAGCCCGTCTGAATTTTCATACTCTTAGCTTCGGGTGATTTGGTCAAAACTATCCCTTTTCTTGACTCTTGGTCACCGCCGACAACAAATGCCTTTCCCCGTATATCCGGACGGTAAAGGGCTTCAATTTGGCCATAAAAATAGTTAACATCAATATGACAGACAGCATTTTTTATTCTTATCTGCTCCACATAATCACCCACCCATTGATAATATTTCCACCATATTGCGAATATATGTTCGCTCAAGTAAAATATATCATATATTTGTTATGTGTGCAAACATTGTGTTATGTCTGACTTAGTTACACCTATTACGCTTTTTTCCCAATTGCAATAATATTTCGCGAAGCCCCCATTAACTCCGGCGTAGATTCTATCAACTCTATGTGTTTCAGCAGCCGGGCTGATTCATTTTCGTCAGCTGGCAAACTGTAATCACCAAAGGCATTGGCAATCCCCTCAACAGCTATTGTATGTGTGTTATAAAACCCTGCTGTTGATAACTCGGTTATAATTTCATTGGGTGTGTGAAAATATGCCTGCGGAAAAGTGAATCCCTCAACCTTTCCGGTTTCGATTATTTTTTTAAGTGAATCAATGTCGTATATGTGAGATAAGTTCCATTTTAGTGTAGACACCAAAACAGTATACCGGCTTATAACTGTACAAAGCACATGACCACCACGTTTCAATACCCGAAACGCCTCGCCTAAGCACTTGGCCCGCGATTCATGCGACTGCAAGTGATATAACGCACCCATAATCAAAACCAAATCCATGCTTTCATTCTGATAAGGAAGGTTACGGGCATCTGCACATATGTTTGCCTATTTTATTCAATTCAAGCATCATGTGCCTCCTGTCAGTTTTTGCTTAATTATATGTCATGTTCTATTTGAAGACCATACATCATACGTTAACAAAACATAAAAAATCAACCTGAGGTTTACTACTCTATGTAAATACAAAAAACAGCTTGGCGATTTAAGAATCATCAAGCTGTTCCAACAGAAACAATACCTCAAACGCTTGTACCGTTCACCTTGTCTATGCTCTTTTCAATTTCTATGCTTTCTCCGGTCGAATTGTAAGCGGCGAACAAATCTATATACCGCGTCTTGAAAACAAATTCGATTTCTTCAAGACCTGCCGCGTGTCCGTAAGCAAGTATAGCGGACACCGTTTCGGGGGTAACTTCTTCGTTGCTCCAATACAATGCCGTTGCCTTGACCTTGCCTTTTTTGTACATGAACTGCAAATACCCTTCGGGAATAGTTATCGTTTTCACAATAAACTCGTTGGGTTCAGGGTTATGGTTAGCAACCTCATACATATGCCGCCCCGATGATTGCCAGAGTCCAAATACAAACTCATGGCTGTTGGCAATATCAAGCGTTACAGCAACGGGCGTTACGCATTGTTCCGTAACAGGACCTGCCACTGTTGAACAGACGTAGGTATAAATAGTATCCGTATCCACATAGCGATTCTTTCGATAAAAATTGTGTGACCTTTCATCTTCTGGCATCGTTCGCAGGCGTGATGCGCCAACGCTTTTTGCATATTCCTCCCCGTTATCCAGCATCATTTTCCCGATACCCCGGCTACGCAAATCGCAGTCAACTTGCATTATACCGAGATACAAAATCTTTTCGCCTTTATCATACATCTCAATCCACTCGCTGTACCCGGTGATTGTATCATCGTCACAGGCTACCGTTATATAAAAACCGCGTTCAATGCGCTTAGTGACCCATGCCAAGCACGAATCATATTTATGCCACGGTACTACTTCATCATCACGGAAAACATTGACGATGCCAGGAATGAGTTGGTCTACATTTTTACCGCTAATGCGGTGGATGGTCGTGTTGTACATTTGATATTCCTCCCAAAAATAAAATAGCGGAAAGTCGTTTTGACCTTCCGCACACGGGCATATATTTATGCTCCGTAAAATAAAAGGCCGTGGACGAAACGCGCACAACCAGTCAAAAGAAAATTCTACCGCTACCGTCTCCCCAACAAAGAAGCATTGGGGAGAGTTCTTATTTGTTCCTAATACCGGAGATGAGGAGATTTGAACTCCTGCGCCGCTATTAACGACCTACACACTTTCCAGGCGTGCCTCTTAAGCCACTTGAGTACATCTCCATAGGCAAGTTTTAAGTTAACCCGCACTAAAGGATTTTACAGCATTTTTGCCACCAGCGCAAGGGCAAAATTTTTCTTGAAAGAATCCGGAAAAAATCTTATAAAAATAGCCCCCTGCTATCGCGATAAAATTATCAATTGCGGCAAGCAAGGGGCTATTTTTTATACCGTTACGGATTAATCTTTATCTCTCATTTCTTCAAGAACCTTCTTGCGCTCGGCAATTACTTTTTGCTGAACATCGCTTGGCGCTTCGTCATAGCGTTCGAATTCCATGGTAAAACTGCCGCGCCCTTGGGTCATAGAACGTAAGTCGATGGCATATTTCAACATTTCGGAATGAGGGGCTTCTGCCTGAATAACTTGCTTTTTGCCCACTTTGTCCATGCCCAAAATACGACCGCGGCGTTTGTTCATATCGCCCATAATGTCGCCTGTGTAATCGTCGGGGACGGTGACAACAACTTTCATAATTGGCTCCAAAAGCGTAGGCTTGGCTTTCATAAAACCGTCACGGAACGCAAGGATGGCCGCCATTTTAAACGCAAGTTCGGAAGAGTCTACGGCGTGGTAGCTACCGTCTGTCAAACGGGCTTTTAGGCCAACAACCGGGTAAGCCGCAACAGGGCCCGCTTTTACGCATTCCTGTATTCCTTTTTCAACCGCCGGGAAATACTGCCTAGGTACACTGCCGCCAACAACAGTCTCTTCAAACACATATGGGGTGGTTAAATCGCCGCTTGGCTCAAAATCCATACGAACGTCGCCGTATTGGCCGCTTCCGCCGGACTGCTTCTTAAATTTACCTTGTACGCTTACTTTGCCCTTTATCATTTCGCGATAAGGCACAAGCGGGGTGGTAAGCTCTACATCCAGTTTGTAACGGGCTTTTAAGCGGTTTACAATTACATCCAGCTGGGCTTCGCCGATACCGGATAAAATTGTCTGCTTGGTTTCCTTGTTAATGTGAAGGGTGATGGTTCTATCTTCCGCAAGTAATTTTGACAAAGATGTTGATACCTTATCTTCATCACCTTTACCTTTGGAAACAATGGCTTTAGAGAACAACGGTTCTGGCAAGCTAACCGGCAGAACTTTTACAGGATCCGCTTTAGTGGCCAGGGTATCTTGCGTATTTGTTGTATCAAGCTTCAAAATCGCGCCTATATCGCCCGCTCTAAGCTCTTGCACCTCTATCCTGTCTTTACCGCGAAGGATAAAAATTTGGCTGAATTTTTCCGCTACTTCGTGGTTGGCGTTGTAAAGAGGCGTGTCTTTTTTAATTACGCCGGAGAAAACCCTAAATACACTAAAACGCCCAACAACCGGATCGGATATTGTTTTGAACACAAACGCGCAAACAGACCCTGCTTCGGAACATGGCAGAGGAACTGTTTCGCCGTTTTTAATAACAGAAATTTTTCTTGTAAGCTCTGACGCAGGCGGCACAAGGGTTGTTAGCATATCAAGCATAGCGGCTACACCAATCATGTCTTTACCTGTTGCTGTACCGCAAAGGACAGGGCACAAGCTGCCGTTGGCAATACTTGTTCTTAGGCCGCGGGTTTTTTCTTCCTGGGTCAATTCTTCGTCGCCAAAGTATTTTTCCATTAGAGTTTCGTCTGTTTCCGCAATGGCTTCCAGCAAGAATGCGTGATGCTCTTCGTATATGTCAACCATATCCGCAGGGGTGTCACAAGGGATTGTTTTTTCCTTATCCCATTTGTACGCCTGGCCTGTGAAAGCGTCTATATAACCCACAACTTTGCCGCCTTCTTTAAACGGGATTTGCAAAGGAGCAACCGTGGAGCCAAATTTCTCGCGCATATCTTCGACTACTTTGGTAAAATCTGCATTTTCGTCGTCCATGCCGTTTACAAAAAGGATACGTGGCAACTCTTGAGCATTTTCCCAGGCAAGCTCTGTACCAACTTCTACGCCAGACTTTGCAGAAACCAGAATTAGTGCCGCGTCCGAAACGCTAAGGGTTTCTTTTACCGCGCCAACAAAATCGAAGAACCCGGGGGTATCCATGAAATTGATTTTAGTATTATTCCATTCGATAGGAATAATAGATGCACTAACAGATGCTTTACGCCTTACTTCCTCTGAATCATAGTCTGATACTGTGTTACCGTCTTCTACGCGCCCCATCCGGCTTGTAACCTTGGTTAGGTGCAGCATGGCCTCCATTAAGGAAGTCTTACCGCAGCCGCTGTGTCCCATAACTGCCACATTGCGGATTTCGTCTGCAGAATAAACTTTCATAAAATACCTCCTATTTGTGAATATTGTACCAGCTATTATACTGTTACATCGCCATAATTACAACCTTTTTGCAAATGAAATTGTATGGGCATGATCAAGGTTGTTCAACTTGTCCTGAATAAATAGTTATAAATATACCAAAAGCGAGTTTGTTTTTTTGACAGACTATGGTATACTAACAATTGGAACTTCTGGCAAGCTGCTGTTTTAAGTTCCAAGACTTTGTTCGAGGTGCAAAATCTATGTCAGATTTAAATAATGAAACAAATAACAATGAGGTACTAAACGAGGTACCGGATGTAAAAAAAGAGCTGTTAAGTGAAGCTTTTAGCTGGGGCAAAACAATTTTGTTTGCCGTTGCTTTCGCACTTCTATTTAACCGCCTTGTTATTGTAAACGCCACAGTTCCATCTGCGTCTATGGAAAGCACGATACGTACAAACGACCGCATTATTGCTTTTAGGCTGTCTTACGTATTTTCCGACCCGGCCCGTTTTGACATTGTAGTTTTCCCAAGCCCGGACAGGCCGGACCAATTAAACGTAAAGCGCGTAATTGGCTTACCCGGTGAAACACTTAACATTGTAGACGGCAAGGTATATATAAATGACAACCCTACACCCTTGCGGGACGATTTTGTACAAGGGGAAATACGGGACAATTTTGGTCCATTCGAAATACCGGACGGTTACTTCTTTGTACTTGGGGATTACCGCACCAACTCAAGAGATTCACGCGGGTGGAATAACCCATATGTATACCGGGGGGCCATTATGGGCAGGGTAGTTTTCCGCTACTTCCCGGGGTTTAGAAGTTTAAGAAATACGTAAGTTTGGGGAAATGCCCCATAAAATTATAAAGAAAGGGGATTGCAAATGGCTCAAATAACAAAAGACATGCTAATCACGGATGTTCTGGAAGTAGATAGGGAACTTGCCGTAATTTTAATGAACCACGGTATGCGCTGTGTCGGCTGCCCGTCTGCTGCCAGCGAAACAGTGGAAGAAGCGGCAATTGGCCACGGCTTCAACCCGGACGAGCTTCTGGAAGAAATGAATACATTCCTGCAAACCAAAGGCGCGGCTAACAAATAAATTTTAAAGCCATAGCAAAAAGGATGGAATCTTCACCGGATGCCATCCTTTTTCAATTTACAAACTAACCGCCTACAGTCTAAAAAATATCATGTCCTCATCATCTACACCGTAGAGCCTGTCAAAATTACCGTCAAAACGAAGTGTTAACTCTCCAAACCTGTCTGTTATTTCTGCAATTATTTCGTCAAGCATGTCCTCTACCATAGCAATGATAATAGGGAAGAACTCCGATAGAAAATCATCGTCACCTTCATCGGAATTATTCTCAAAGATTTCATCCAGCACATGCTCTAGCAGTACGTCCGTAAGGCCTGTAACAAGGCTGAGAATATCATCTTCCAAAACATTAAGCGTAACCGTTTGTACCGCAGTATTTATTACATACACACCGCCTATATTTATGTTGCCCGGGATGTTAAAATCTAGCCCTAAATCACTGAAGGAAAGATTAATGTTAAATGTACCTCTCGGATGAAACATAATGGTTAGCCCATTAAAACTTTCGTGCCATAATGTAAATGTACCGTAAATATTTGTAAAACTTGGGGCAGGCACAGCTTCTTCTTCTACGCTGTCTACGGTGGAGGGTTCTTCGTTGACATAGTGCGGCATTTCATATTCACTGATTATTGCAGGGGTATCATCAACCAATGGTTCGCCTTCATTACCGGCTGCGGTTACATCCGGAATGTGGGCCTCCGGTGCATATATAGGCACTCTTTGTACCTCGGCTGGGATACCGCCGCATGCAGACATAGTAAGTACCAGCAATAAAAGCATAAACACCGGTACAGCTATTGCTTTAACTTTCAAATTAATTATTCCTCTCACTTGCAATAAAGAATTTGGAAGGGTTATTTATCTACCCTTTCCCAATCCGCCTTATCCTTGCGTTTAAATAACCTAGAGAAAAACCCGGGTCTTGCTTCGGATATTATAAGTAATTGAGCTTGATTGGCTGCTTGCTGAGCGGCTGTCAACATTTTTGTAAGATCTGCAATTTGCTGATTTTTAATCTCCAGTTCTGCTTGTAACATGCCGACCAAGGTGTCAAGTGACGCTGTAACAGTTACAACTTGCGGCACATCATCGTTTGATGTAATTTGATGCACTTCACTTGGGGCATTTGATGCGCTTGTCGCGCTTCGATTCGGCTCGCTTCGGACAACCTTGGGCAAACTCTCCGGCATGAGTTTGTTGGCAAAATGTGCCCTCACTCTGGCTTCAGCCTCGGCATCGTAGTAAGAGGTAGTGTTATCGCGGTGCGCATCGGCAATGCCACTCCCTTTAATATAGCGATACACCTTTTGTTTCGGCAAGCCCATTTCATCTGCAATTTGTTTGATGGTTTTCATAATATCCTCCATTCCAAAACACCCTACCCAACAAAAGGGCAGGGCGTTGGGTTTTATTATTCTTCAGTTTCAATTGCTTCCATTACATCCGGATTTTCTTCGTCTTGGCTGTCATCATCCGTAATTTTTGCAATACTCACTACAGTTGTGCCGACATCCATATTAATAAGTTTAACGCCGGACGCATATGGCCCTTGCACAGAAATATCCGCTACACGAATACGAATTATTACGCCCTCGGAATTGATTAGTATCAGGCCGTCATTTTCCGTAACCGCTTCGATACCAACAAGGGTACCGGACTTTTCGGACGGTTTATACACGGTAACACCACTGCCACCTCGGCTTTTGCCGCGGAAGCTGTCTAGTGGAGTACACTTGCCGTATCCTTTTACCGTAACAACCAAAACATGGCCGTCTGCCACGGTGGCTCCAATTACTTGATCGCCGTCTTTTAACCTTATGCCACGAGAGCCCATAGATGTACGCCCGCTTTGGCGTACTTGCTGTTCATTGTAGCGGATACCGCGACCGTTTTTGGTAGCGATAAACAGTTCACGCTCCCCGTCAGAGCGAAGAACCGCCATTAACGTATCGTCTTCTTTAAAGGTAATAGCGATAAGCCCGTTTTTGTTGATTTTTTGGAACTGAGACAATGCTGTACGTTTTACCAAGCCGTTACGTGTAATCATTATTAAATAGCCGTCCCAGCTTTCCTTTGTTACCGGAATCATGCCGACAATATTTTCGCCGCCGGGCAAGTTGAGCAGGTTTACAAGAGGCATGCCCTTGGCCTGACGGCCTGCCTCGGGTATTTCGAAAGCCCGCAAGCTATGGGTACGCCCCGAGCTGGTAAAGAACAGAATATGGTCGTGAGTATTGGCTACAAACAAATCCTTTACCCAGTCTTCTTCGCGGGTTTGCATACCAATAACGCCTTTACCGCCACGGCCTTGGCTGCGATAGGTTTCCAGCGGAATGCGCTTGATATAGCCTAAGTTGGAAATGGTAATTACACTTTGGGCATCATCTATAAGATCTTCCATATTTATTTCACCAGGGTCGTGAAGTATAGCTGTGCGCCGCATATCGCCAAACCTGTCTTTTATTTTTGTAAGCTCGTTCTTCAGTACCGAAAGTAAATAGGCTTGGTCTGCCAAAATACGGCGTAACTCTGCAATTAAAATTTGCAGTTCATCATATTCATTTTGCAAACGGCCTCTTTCTAAGCCTGTTAACGCACGAAGACGCATATCCACAATTGCTTGCGCCTGTACCTCTGTAAACTCGAACCTATCGATTAGTTTTTGACGTGCTTCGGCTGCATCGGCACTGCTGCGAATTAGAGCAATTATTTCATCGATATGATCTAGGGCTTTAAGCAACCCTTCTAATATATGGGCACGCCGTTCCGCCTTGGCCAAGTCGAACTGAGTGCGGCGGGTTATAACTTCTTTTTGATGATTGATGTAATGCTCTATTATTTCCGCAAGGGTTAGTACTTTTGGCTCTTTATCTACCAACGCCAGCATGATAATCCCATGGCTCTCTTGCAAAGGTGACATTTTGTACAGCTGATTTAACACGACATTCGCGTTTACATCTCTGCGCAGCTCAATGATTATGCGCACCCCGTTTCGGTTAGATTCGTCCCGGATATCTGTAATGCCGTCAATTTTTTTATCTTTTACTAAGTCGGCCATTTTTTTAACTAAGTTGGCTTTGTTAACTTGGTATGGTATAGCGGTGATACGTATTTGTTCACGGCCTGAGGAACCGCTCATCGGTTCAATTTCAGCATCTGCGCGCAATACGACGCGGCCGCGCCCTGTGCGATACGCTTCACGAATACCTGATGTACCCAAAATTGCACCGCCGGTTGGATAATCCGGAGCTTTTACTATATTAATTAAATCCTCTATGTTTGTATCAATACCCTCGCGCATATGGTCTATGCGGTGCAACACTGCAGAGATTACGTCTGTCAGGTTGTGCGGTGGAATATTTGTACTCATACCTACGGCAATACCCATAGAACCGTTAACCAACAGGTTTGGGAAGCGGGCAGGTAATACAGAAGGCTCGGTAAATTCCTCATCATAGTTTGGAACAAAATCGACGGTTTCTTTTTCTATGTCCGCAAGCATTTCCATTGACAAACGAGAAAGACGCGCTTCTGTATAACGTGGTGCCGCCGCGCCGTCACCGTCCATACTGCCAAAGTTACCGTGGCCGTCTACCAGCATGTAGCGCATGGAAAAGTCTTGCGCCATGCGTACCATCGCGTCATAGATAGAGGAATCGCCATGGGGATGGTACTTACCCATGGTGTCACCGGTAATACGGGCAGATTTTTTATACCCTTTTGTTGGCTCAAGGTTAAGCTCGCTCATAGAATAAAGTATACGCCTGTGTACGGGCTTTAGCCCGTCACGTACATCCGGAAGTGCGCGAGCTACAATAACACTCATCGCATAATCCAGAAAAGAACCTCTTACTTCTTCGGCTATATCAATGCCTTTTATTCTTGGGTTGTTTTCATAATCACTCATGTAACATCGTGGTCTCCTGTCCTACTTCATTAAAAATATCTTATCCCAGGCAATTATACCAGAAAATTACGAGATTTGCGAACAAAAAAAGACTTTTTTGTGAAAAGTCTTTTAATGATGCGATGTAATTGTACTACTCCCTGACCTGCAGCAACTCCAATGGTGTCTTTCTGCTAATTATTACAACCCCGGTAACTGTTCCGGTTACAGCACCTGCCAGATAAATTCCGGCCAGTATTCCGGCGGTGCCAAAGCCGGCACCCATTATCAAAATAACAACAAAACCCGGCACAAGCCCGGACAAACATACAGCAATTTGCTCCATAAAAAGGTTAATTCTTGTTTTGCGCTTAGGGCTGCCAAGTACACGCAAAATAGCTACGTTTTTTACATTTTGCAGCATTAGCAGCAGGCCAAGTCCCAGGGCAAGGACAAAGCTGGTTACAATAGCTACGGGGTATAAAATGCGCAGCAAGTGCAAACTTTCTTCCAGCGGCATGATTACCTGTCTAAATTCCTCATCATTAAGCTCTACTGTGTGGGAAATAAGAGTTGACTCGTGAATGGTTATATTCCTTGCGTGGCAGAACCACTCCCAATGAATGTTATAACTCAAACGCTCGTTTAAATCATTTTCGATTTCACGCACGTATTTTACTTGGTCTTGATTCAAAGCAAATGTTACCGTGGCCATGAGCGCGTTATAACTTTCTGTGAGGTTATATGTTGCGCCGCCCATACCGATCCAACCCTGCGGTTCCCAGTACACACCTGTTGGTACAAGCACCAGTCCTTGCCCTGTTCGGTAAGCTATTATGGGATGGCCACCGCTGTACGTACCGATAATAATAACCGGAAGGCTTCTCCACTGACCGGACAAATACGCATAATCCCCAAGGGACAGGTGCTGCTGAATGGGATTACCATCGGAATCAAGCATGTGGAATGTGGCATTAGCCCGGTCCGCCAAGGCAACTGTCGTACCGTCATTCTGATTCCACCGCGTGTTGTCCAGAATAAGGTAGCGTGTCATAAGCGACTCGTGGATGATTACAGGTATGGGCTTAAATTCCGGCAGCTCCCCTTCTGCATCTTCTGCAAGAATCGTCCGCTGAGTACCGTCCGGTGCAGTAATAACAAAAACTTGCACCAATGTATCCCTGTCGTAATAATCGTAAAAACTGAAAAACTCCACACGGTACCTTGGAGGTGCAACAAAATCTTCCGGCCCAAAACCTTCGGCAAACGTATAGGCAAAATCACCGCCAAAACTCAGCCCAAATTCTACAGGCCTACGGGCCTCTGTAACAAAAACACACCAATCACTAATGGTTTTAACTGCTACGCCAACAAAACAGCAGCAGTTCCCTGTTGAAATTTCACGGGTATTTTCCCAATTGACAAAGCTCTCCGGAATAGAAGGGAAAAGACCTTGCCTGCTGAAGGCCGTACGGTAAACATCCGTAACAAACCCGCTTTCGATCAACCGCTCGACACTGCTCCAGGGGATGCGATGGCCACTAACTGCGGCGTCCAAGCCTACGGCAGGGTTTACTACTTGCCCGGTAATTACCGTAGTGGCATACAGCCGCTCAATTTCGCCTTCTGTAAACCGAATGGTGGTGTTAAGCCAGCCCAACGAGACAACAAACAACAACGCCATGCTAACAACCAATAACGACTTCACCGGTGAACGCACCACGTGCCTCAAGTGGTATGTTGCATCGTACCGTATCGCATCACTTCTTTTTCTGCGCAAATTCATTGCCAGTGCAATGTTGATATTTTCGATCTTAACACCGGTTGTTGAAGGTGCGGTTTCTTTAATTGCTCGGGCAGGGGCACCGTCTCCCTGCACACCTTGCAACAACGAGATCATAGAGCGGCGCGCAAAAGATATCGTACCGGCAAATACAGTCGCCGCCCATGCGGCAATTAGCACGGCACATATCCCTATTAAATACGTAAGGCTAAGCTGCGGCGTAACCCGCATTGTAGCTGCTTCTTCATCAAAGCGCATCTGTTCAAGAATATTCCTAACAACACGCGGTTCGCCGTAATCTAACGGAGTAGCAATTTCTGCAAGTTCCCGCAAACCTACAGCAGCCTGATTAAGCGCGAAAAACCACGCGCCAATACTTGCGGCAATTACAATAGGCAGCCAGAACACAAAAACAGGTACCATCACCTGCCAGGTAGAGTAATTTTGTGAAATACCAAGGGCGCGCAGTATGGCAAATTCCTTATACCGCTGCCTCAAATACAGGAACACCGTAAGCATGGTAACAACAACCAGCACTGCAGAAAACAACATCAAGTTAAGCCTGATGGAATTGCGTATAGGCGTTGCAGACAGTAAAAAGTTAGTGGCATCCGGCCCCATAAACTGTACCGCAAAGCCCATCCCTTCCAATTCGCCTTGATGCGCATCAAGAAACGGCGTAATATAATCCGGTGATGCCAAAACAAAACTGTACGCACCGGAAACAATATGAGCATCTGCAATACCCCAACCTTCCGGGATAATTGACGCTGGTACAAAAACCTCCATGTTTTGAAAATTGTAAGAAATATGCTGCCAGCGAGGCAGCCGCCAAACAGGAGAAATATGATACGTACCTACAATTTCCACATCAATTGTAACGGTAGGGTATTCCCGCCAGTTGCCTTCATAATTACGTGGGATGCTTACCCAATATCCGGCAGGCATATTTGCCCAGTGGGCTTCTGCTCCTTCCGGTATGGCCCATCCTACAGTATGAGGCGGTGGGGGGCCCATACCCC
Organism: Bacillota bacterium; assembly: GCA_009786175.1. Next base: position 16,301 of record WQTQ01000207.1, read on the forward strand.
TCCAATTGCTGACAAGATGGTTCATATCCCGGGCAAATTGCCGAATTTCCGGTGTCATAGACGCGCCGCTGTCAAATGTACGCATGTCCCGCAAAGTCAGGGTTATTGTCTGGCCTACCCTTACCTCTGGGCGCGTACTGTCCATACGCTGGGGGACAACCATTACCGGATTGGCGTTTAAGTAGTCATCAAGGTTTAAAAAACGCCCTTGAAAACGCTGATATACGCCGGATTGTACCAACGGCAGTGCTGTCATGTCCCTTGTGCCGGTTAGCATTAACATTTGTGTATTTTCTTCTAAAACCGCAATGTCACTTGCCATTGCTGCCCATGCCGCCGCAAAAGCGTCCGCATCCCTTACATTTACAAAATAAACATCGTCATATAACGGGAAAAAGTCGATCATTAATGATGTAGGGTCCGAGCAATGCCGTATGGCGCGTACCAAAAGCGTATCACCCGGTTCCAGATGGTCTACAGCGGCATTACCGTGTTCATCTATGTTAAACTCTGCCTGATACTGTCTGCCGCCCACTGTATTAAATTGATGGTATCCAAAAAGAATTTCTCGCGGGCGTACGGTCATAGTTCTTGTTTCGCTAATGGCTGTTTCCCCCGGACGCACTACCATGCGTGTAAATACCCGTTCTACTTCAACCGTCATAATCGTGTCGAAAAGATACAGCCCTTTATAGGAAAACGGCTGTTCGCCCCGCTGAAACGGATGCCCTCCCATTGTATGGAAGTTGTGCATGACATTGTGAATACCGTCCATTACGCCCTGGGTAATTGTTCGTCTGTCCTCAAATTCAATAAAGCGGCTTCCGGAAATATGCTGTGCCGCCGCATAAACATTGTTATGTGTTAACGGGTCTATAGGAACCAGTGTACCTATTGTCCGATAAAATCTTTCAATGCGATTCATTTCGCGGCTAAGCACTATGTACTCTACAGACCGTGAAACAAACCCAAAAGACGCTAACCCTACAAGCAGCATAAAAATAAAAGTGCGTATTGGCTGACGTATGGATGCTTTAAAGGGGATTTGTCGTCGCATATTAATCAACTCCGTCGCGTAAAAATTTATTTTTTGGGGTCAAAAAATAGCGTGCCTGGTGGGGCGCGCTGTTAAAATCGTATTAACTACATACACTATGCTGCTTCGTAGGTCAAAACTCCATCTTTCATTCTGTAAATATTGTCGGAAATACTTGCAATTTCCGGGTTGTGAGTAACAATTACAACACAGTAGCCGTGTTCATGTGCAAGCTGTTTCAAAATATCTACAACAACGTCGCTGTTGGCGGTGTCCAGGTTACCGGTAGGTTCGTCTGCCAATATAACCTTAGCACCAACAGAAAGGGCACGGGCGATGGCTACACGCTGCTGCTCACCGCCGGAAAGATTGGCAGGGTAACGGTTAAATTTATCGCTGGTAATACCTACGGATTCCAGAAGGGCTTCAGCTTTTTTTTCTGCATCTGCCCGCTTCGCGCCGCTTGCTTCCAGTGGATAACAGACATTTTCCAGTGCCGTAAGTAACGGGAACAAATGAAACGCCTGAAACACCATGGCTATACGCTCTCTGCGATATAGGTTTAAATCCATTTTGGCCAAATCTTCCCCATTGATAGAAACAGAGCCGCCATGAGGCTTATCCATACCCGCCATTATTGACAACAGCGTAGTTTTGCCGCTGCCCGAAGGCCCAACAATGGCATTAACCTTTCCGCTTTCAAATTCCGCAGTTACACCTTGCAGTACGTCTCTGTTGCCTTTGCGATAACGATATGTTACATTGTCTAGTTTTAGCATATAAATTACTCCATTCCAATATCAAAATAACTTGGGAAATATTTAAGCGGGTCTACGGGGAACCAGTTGTAACGCACATCAAAGTGCATGTGGTTAGCCAAGTCTGTATTTGCCCTGCCAACAGTGGATATAAGTTCCCCTTGGGAAACCCATTGCCCCGTGTAAACAAAGCTTGCCGAATTGTTGAAGTACACGGTACTGTATCCGTTATTGTGCCTTATGATAATTGTTTTACCGGTATCCCATTCACTTCCGACCAGTATTACGCGCCCGGCTGCGGCCGCATAAACATTTGATCCTTCCGGTACTTTTATGTCGATACCCGTTTGAGGCCCCAAAATTGGCAGTTCCCGCTCTCCAAAGCCGCTTGCAACAAGCATATGCCCCGGCACCGGCCAAATGAAATTGGGAGTATAATTGCCGTGTTCCGTATTCCCCTGAACTTCCGCAACGCTGACGGATGCCGATGAGACTGTGCTTGTATCGCTGCTAATTTCATATGCTGCCTCGGTCCGGCAGTAAGGCTCTGCAATAACTCTGTCAAAACCAAAACCAAGGGCGAACACTGCCAGAAGTACCAACGAAAATGCGACCACCACAAATTTTGGTCTTTTGAAATTTATCACGTTTAGCACTCTTGCCTTTACATTGCCCTCACCAAACCCCAAAGGGTTAAACAGGTTAGTTTGCCTGATCGCTAAATTAAGCAAAGATGTAGAATACTCTCCGCGGATATCCGTGCCGGTTTGACGCAAAACAGCCTCGTCGCAAGACATTTCCATGTCTTTAGACATAAGCCAGTAGGAAACCCAAATTACGGGGTTAAACCAATGGAGAGACAAAGCGCAAAATGCAATTAGCATCACAAGATAGTCCCGGCGGGCTATGTGAGTTTGCTCGTGCTTTAAAATATGCTGTTGATTGACTAAATCGATAGCCAAAGGGAAATAAATTTTAGGGCGGATAAACCCCAGTACAAACGGGGCGTCTATTCTGTCCGACTCAAAAATATTCCCACTTATACGAGTTGCGTAGCGCACACAGCTTTTAAGTTTTGTGTAACGAACCCCGCCATACAAAAGCGTAACAGCCACCCCTATGACCCAAGCAATTGCCGCAATTTGAATCAATGACAAACCTGTGAAAAAGGCGGCTAATGCCTGTGAAATATTTAATCTGTTAGACATCCCGGAGATATAAACAGCCGGTTCTGCAGTGGCGGCGTTTACAGGCACACTTTGAGCCATTACTGTTGTTGTTTGCGTACCCGCTGGCGACAGTGTACCAAGCCTTGAAGAGAAAGTTACCTCTGTACTGCACCCCGGCAATACAACAAATTCATCAGATGTTTCCGCTTGAAAACCGTACGGAGCAGAAAATTGCCGCTGCGATAACGGATTATTATTTACCGGCGGCGGTTGCAGTGATGAAGAAGTTTCCGCAGGTAAAGATACTGTGGCCCCTGGCATTAACCCAAACGCGCTTTCTATATTAAAGGGAACTACCAACCGGAACAAAACCACTGCCCACAATGCGTAGGAAAATATTTTAGGTGCTTTTTTTAACGGTATACGGGCGACTATTACAGCCAAAGCTACAATTGTGGCAGTAATACTCATGTTTAATACTGCAAGGAATACATAGCTCATTTCGTCACCCCGTCAATCATGGATTTGATTTGGCGGGCGTCTTCTTGGGAAAGGGTTTTACCCTGCAAAAAAGCTGTGACAAATGACGGCATAGAGCCGTTAAAAACTTTGTCCATAATGGCATCAGCTTCATATCTTTGAACTTCCTCACGGGTGATTAAAGCGGTAACGGTAGCTTTTTCGTTTTTCATAATTCCGCGTTCGCAAAGCTTTTTTATCATTGAATAAGTTGTGGGCTTTTTCCAACCCAGTTCTCTTTGGCATATGCGTGTCAGCTCTGTAGAATTAACGGGCTGGTGCTGCCAGACAATTTTCATAAACTTGTGTTCTGCATCAAACAACTTGTGTAGGTTTTCCATGTGCAATACCTCCTTAGGACTATAAAATGATTTTGATTGGGCTATAGTAACCGATTTGAGGAAGTTTATCATAGCCGACCAAATTTTGCAACAGGAAAATAAATGAATTTATTCCCTAACCTGCAGCAATTCCATCGGTGCTTTTTGGCTGATAACAATAACCCCTGCCACTGTGCCAATTACAGCACCGGCCAGATACAAACCGACCAGCAGCGCGGCGGTGGCAATGCCAACGCCCATAATAAGCACGGCAATTAACCCCGGCACCAGCCCTGCCATACATACGGCCAGCAATTCCATACAAAGATTAAGACGTGTCCTGTGCCGCGGCATACCAAGTACCCGCATTACCGCAGCGTTTTTGGCGTTTTGCAGCATAAGCAGCAGGCTAAGGCCAAGGGCGAGTACAAAACTTAGCCCAACCGCCACAGGGTATAAAATGCGCAGCAGGTGCAAGTTATTTTCCAGCGGGCCTACAACCATTGTAAGCTCTGCGTCGTTAAGCACCAGTTCATGGGCAAAATCTTGCGTCCAAACATGAGTAATGGTTTCCCCGGCAAATTCTTGCTCCCATTCGTTGTATCTGGTAAACAACAGCCGCTCTGCCATTTCCCTTTCAAATTCCGGTAGGTAGGGCACCATATCTTGGGAAATAGTAAATTCAAATGTGGCCACAGTGCCGCCCCACAACCCGTACGGCGCAAGTATAAGGCCACGGCCGCCCCTGTAGGCCGTTCTTGGGTGGCCGCCCCTGTATATGCCTATTATTTTTACCGGAGTGTGGTTTGGGTTCATGGCTGCCGAGCCTAAATACGCATAATCTCCAAGGGAAAGCCGCTGGTGTGTTACCTCCGCGTCAAAGAAAGGCTCGTAGTACATTACACCCCCGGCGTATATTATCAAATCCCGCTCCAGCAAAGATTCATGGACAATTACGGGTATGGTATGCAATACGTAACTGTATTCTTCACCTTCATAAACCCGCTCAAATTCAATAACAAAATCTTCTACCCCATAACCCGGGGCAAATTCCAATATAAATTCCGTGTCCATACCAACGCCAAATTCTACGGGCCTTGTTATGTCCTCCATAAAAATATCCCAACAGCTAAATGTCTTTGCAATATCCTCTATAGGAACCGGGGCAGGGCCCAAAGCAAGAGCTTGATAACTACGGAATATATTCCAGTCCAATGTCCCTTCTTCCCATTCCATTGGCGGAAAAATGCCAATACCCCGGTTTATAACGGTCATGTAATAGGTATCCACAAACCCGCTCTCGCGCAGGGCGGTAATACTTTCGTGGGGTATATTCTGCCCCCACATGTCGTCAGCCATGCCCGCGCCAACTTCCCGCACTTCCCCGGTAACTAACGTTGTTTCGTGCAGCCTTGCAATTTCATTTTCCGTAAAAGTAATTGTAGCGTCCAGCCAGCCTAAAGCAGCCACAAACAAAAGAGCCATGCCAACCACCAGCAGCGACTTAACAGGCATACGCATAACATGCCGCCTGTGGTGCCGCACTACTGCCATAATACAACCGCCAATACTGCGGGATATTTGCGAGAAGTTAAACACGTCCGCAAGTTTTACGGCTTTTGGCGGGGCTGTTTCTTTAGCGGCGGG
>WQTQ01000208.1 GCA_009786175.1 Bacillota bacterium
ACGTCCAGGGATATTTTGAAAATGTTCCTGGAGAGTAAAAATGAATTCGCTATTTACCACAAGGCAGATAAAAAGGTAATAGGTTCTATTGGGCTGCACGATGCGTGGATTAACCGGGAAAGAAAGTATAAACACCTAAAGGCTAAAAATATCGGCTATGTGATTTCCAAGGACTATTGGGGGCAGGGCCTTGTACCGGAGGCAGTAAGGGCTGTTACCAAGTACGGCTTTGACAACCTTGGAATGGAGGCATTTTCTATCGAGCATTTTGTGGAAAATAGCCAATCCCGCCGGGTAATTGAAAAATGCGGGTTTACTTTTGTGCGCGAGGGTAGGTATTACGCAAAGCAGTTGGACAAGTATTTTGACGAACTAAAATACATTTTAGTAAAAGAGGGCAAGGAGGTATCGGAATGTTCGACAGCACTTTCGCGTCTATACAAGAAATTCACGCAGCTTATAAAGAAAGACGCACAACCGTAACAGAAGTGGTTTTACAGTACCTTTCGCGGATAGGCTGCACACAACTGCGGGTTCTGTCGCGCTGGCACGTAACTACGCCCCTTATGACGCCCACATCGTCAAACTTCTGCGGGAAGCGGGGGCAGTTATCCTTGGCAAAGCCAATATGACCGAGTTTGCCAACTACATGAGCCGTGATGGTATGCCTTCCGGGTACAGTTCCCGTGGGGGCAGGTATTAAACCCGTACAACAGAGAGAAAACGCCAAGCGGTTCCAGCTCCGGGTCTGCAGTGGCAGTAGCGGCCGGACTTTGCACAGTTTCTATCGGCACGGAAACCTCCGGCTCAATTTTATCCCCTGCTGCCAACAACGGCATTGTAGGCATTAAGCCCACAATGGGGCTGGTTAGCCGAAGCGGTATAGTTCCTATTTCAAGCACTTTTGACACTGCCGGGCCAATGACACGGACCGTTGAAGACGCGGCAGTTCTTCTTAGCGTAATATCCGGCATAGACGCATGTGATCCGGCTACACACTTACAAGAAAAGTCTTTTGCAGATTACACAAAACACCTTTGCGCAGACGGGCTTAAGGGCGTCAGGGTAGGCATAAACAGGTCGCAAAAACTGGAAAATTTCGCGCTGAACGAAGATGAAAAAACTGCGTTTGATAATTTATGTACAGTTGTTTCCGAAGCGGGGGCAATTTTAGTTGATAATGTGAACATAGACTCCAATTTTGCTATAGGCAAAGTAATGCGCAACGAGTTTAAAGCCTGTATGAATTATTACCTGTCCACACTTGGTGGATATACAAAATTGAAAACCCTCAGGGATATTGTGGACTACAACCAGGCTAATGCAAATGTCGCGTTAAAATATGGGCAAAGTATATTGCTGGATGCGGAAAATAATACATCCGGCGCAATGGTTGAATCGGAGTATTTAGAAGCATTGTTGGAAAGAGAACGGTCTGTCGCGGAACTTGATAAATTGTTTGACGATAACAGCATAGATATAATGCTGTGTGAAACATTTACAAATATCGCGCCGTTTACGGGATTCCCGTCAATATCTGTACCAATAGGGCAGAGGACGGATAAAATGCCGGTTGGTTCCTATTGGATTGCCCGCAGGTTTGACGAAGCCACATTAATAAAAGCTGCCTATGCTGTGGAACAAGTCCTGGGGCTGTGTATAAGGCCGGAAAGTTAATACCTGTCCAAAAAGCTGTATTCCACATCGTCCAGTTTGTACCCGATTATTGTATCCAAGTTAACCGAGTGGATACTTTGGAAAATGCTTTTTTCCACATCCTTGTTTTCATGTTTTAAGTTTTTCAACAGTGCCTTAACTTCCTGCCTTTTGGACACGCCGCCGCTTGCGTCAAAGACATTGCAATTTTCTGCCAGGGGGCAGGCGCACTGTATAAATTGCAAATTGTTATACCGCGCCCAAGCAATTATCATATCTTCGTGGACGCAGTACATAGGGCGGATTAGTTCCATGCCTTCAAAATTTTTGCTCCGTACCTTAGGCATCATGGTTTGTATCTGCGCGCCAAACAGCATTCCCATTAGTGTTGTTTCTACCACGTCGTTAAAGTGGTGGCCCAGGGCTATTTTGTTGCAGCCCAGTTTTTGGGCGTAGGAATACAAAAAGCCCCTGCGCATTCTGGCGCAAAGGTAACAAGGGGAGCGGTCTGTTTCCGTAACCACGTCAAAAATATTTGAGTCGAAAATTTCTATTGGAATTTCCAGCTTTGCGGCGTTGGATACGACTTTCTGCAGGTTTATTTCGTTGTAGCCCGGGTTCATTACCACGTACTTTACATCAAAAGGGAAATCACTAAAACTGTGCAGGGCCTGCATTAGTTTGGCCATTATCATAGAGTCTTTACCGCCGGAAATGCACACGGCAATGGAATCCCCTTCTTGTATAAGTTGGTACCGTTGGACTCCCGCCACAAATGGTTTCCAAATGGTTTTGCGGAATTTTTTGTGAATGCTGCGTTCTATTAGTTGCAGTTCGGTTAGTTCTTTTTTCATTTTTCGAACTCCTTGCAAATTTTCGCAAATGCGTCTAAAAACACATCAATTTCTTGCGTGGTGGTTAAATGGCTAAGGCTAACACGCCAGGAAGAAAGGGCGTTTTTCTTGTCGCGGCTTACGGCCATAACCGGCCTGGACGGTGCCCGGTCTGTAGAGCAGGCAGATTTTACGGACACGCAAATCCCATGACGGTCTAATGCCGCCTGGAAGTCTGTGCCCTTTATACCGGCCACGCTGATATTTAAAATGTAAGGGCTGGAATTTTCCATGGGACTGTTAATGCGTACAAAAGGGAATTTATTTATAAAATCGAGTATGTGTTGGCGCAATTGACACACTTTCTCAAACCGTTCATCCATTTCCGCAAATGCTAAATCCAACGCTTTATACGTTGCTGCCGCAAGGGACAAGATAGGGGTTCCGCTGCGGTAAATTGTCGTGCTTGCGCCACCGTGGATAAGGGGCTCTAACACAACACCTTCCCGTTTTACAAGCACGCCCGCACCGCATATGCCGTAAAACTTGTGGGGCGAAAAACAGAATGTAGACGCACCTGTTGTATTTATAAAAATTTTGCCTATGGCCTGGGCCCCGTCTATGTGTAAATGGCAGTGTGGGTGGGTTTGCAAAATTTCCGCTATTTTTTTAATAGGCTGGATTGCCCCCAACTCACTGTCTGCCGCACTAACACAAATAAGCACCGTGTCCCGCCGTATTGCGGTTTTAAGGTGTTGCAAGTCGATTGAGCCGTTTGGCAAAATTTTAAGCAGTTCAACTTCGTAGCCCAGTGGGGTAAGAGCCGCCAGAGTTCCGGATACAGAAGGGTGTTCCAAGCAGGTGGATAAAATGTGTTTGCCAACATGCTCGTAGGCCTTTGCGATTCCTTTTATCGCCAAGTTGTTTGCCTCGCTTGCGCCGGATGTAAAAATTATTTCCTGTGGCTTTACGCCCAGTAAATTAGCAATGCCCGCTGTGGCCCGCTCTATTTCTGCCCGCGCTTTTTGCCCAAGGGTGTGGGCGGCCATTACATTGCCTGGGAATTCCCGCTCTGTTCGGCAAAATTCTGCAAGAACCCGCTGGTCCGCAGGGGTATGAGATGCGTAATCTAAATTTATCATATGGGAAGTATAGTACATTTTGGTCTAAAAGTGCAAGGTTGCGCAAAATTTACGTTTGCTTATGGACATATGTATCTTCATGCTATAGAATTGACCACAAGGTGTAACCAAACTGTAACAAAACGAGGAGGTATTGTATGAAACCCCAAGACATTCAAATTATCCGCGAACTGGCAAAGCAAGTGGCGGAAATTGCCGCATTACCAAAACAAGAAGAAACACGGACATTATGGCGCAAGCTAAACGGCAAACAGCCGGAACGCCCAATGATTATGATGGATCAAATTTGTTGGCACGAACTTAACGTCAATGACGAGTTAACCCTGCGCTGCCAGTCTGATGAACTTCGTGCCTGGGAGCAAACCCTTCGCAGAACATTGTACCAGTGGCGGCACTTCCCCGTTGACATGGTGGTAGAAGACTTTGTAAGAGTGCCACTGGCGGTGCATGGCACGTACTTTGGGCCCGGTGTTGAGGAAACATTGGCCGTTACAGACGAAGCCAACGATGTATTATCCCATTATTATACAAACCAGTTTAACTCCATGGACGACCTGGAGAAAATAAAAATGCCCCATGTAACCCATGACGAAACGGAAACAAAACGCAGGCTTGCCCTGGCGGAAGAACTTTTTGGCGGTATTTTGGGTATCCGTACCGGCAGCGGTGACCAGTACGGGGCAGATATATCCATATGGGATCCAATATCTACATGGATGGGGGTAGAAGGCGCACTGTACGGGTTAATTGACCAGCCGGAGATGATGCGTGCCATGGCCCAAAAACTGGTTGACGGGTACATGTCCGTTTTCGACCAAATGGAGGAACAGGGGCTGTTGTGCAGTCCGCAATCCTTGATTCACTGCACCGGCGCGTGGACAGACGAACTACCGGGCAAAAATTTTGACCCCGCAAGGCCAACAACAAAAGATTTATGGGGGTATGGGCTGGCGCAAATGTTTTCCACCGTATCTCCGGCAATGTTTGATGAATACGAAATACAAATGTGTATGCCATTGTTTGAACGCTTCGGCTTGATATATTACGGCTGTTGCGACCCATTGGACCGAAAAATGAACGAAGTACGCAAAATCTCCAATTTGCGAAAAGTTTCTATGAGCCCATGGGCAAGCAAAACAATTGGGGCAGAGCAAATTGGCAAAGACTATGTGTTTTCATTTAAGCCTAACCCGGCGTACGTGGCATCCAACACCTTTGACGAGGAATTGATTCGCAAAGATTTGCTGGAAACAAAACAGATTTGCGAAAAATTTGGCTGCCCGCTGGAAATGACCCTAAAAGACATCAGCACCGTAGTGTACCAGCCCCAAAGGCTTAAACGTTGGGCAGAAATAGCAATGGAAGTTGCGCAAAGCTGGGAACGGTAACTAATCGAAACGTAGGTTAAAGCCGCTTTATTTTCCTTGCAAAAATCCCAGTCTTTGTTATAATTTGCTGTATAGGATTTTAACCTGGTATAATGGCTATTTTATGAAGGGAACGAGTTATATGACAGAAATTAAATCTGAAGGCGGCGGCAAGGTTCTTATTTCCGACGAAATTCTTGCGGTAATTGCCGGTAAAGCTGCAGTTGAAGTGGAAGGCGTTACAGGGATAGGCGGATATTTAGCCGGGGTTACAAACAATAAGGCTATTCGCAAACACATGCCAAAAGGTGTGGTTGTTGCTGTTTCCGGGCAAAATGTAAAACTGGCACTTGCCATTACAGTAAAAATGGGTACTAAAGTTCACGAAATTTCTAAGGAAGTGCAAGAGCGCGTTAAAGCCGCCATCGAAACAATGACGGGGTTAAATGTATTGGAAGTAAACATTCGCATAAACGCAATCTCTACCGAAAGACACAAGGCGTAATGAGCCGTCGTGACGCGCGCCGCCATGCTTTTACACTGGTGTTTCAATTACCTTTCCATAAGGATGGCACAGTGGAAGCCTTGGCGGAAGCAAAAAAATGGTATTACGACGATTTAGACAGTTTAGACAAAAGCCGTCCAAAAGGTAAAAATGCCGAATACGTAGACCGTGTAGTATGGGGCGTATACGACAGACAGGCGCAAATTGACGGTGTAATCGAAAATTTTTTGCGCGATTGGGATTTGGACCGCATTAATAAAGTAGATTTGGCAATTATGCGGCTGTCCATTTACGAAATGCTTTGCGAGCCGGATGTACCCCTTGGTACCGCTGTAAACGAAGCCGTAGAAATTGCCAAGGAATTTGGTACAGATGATTCTCCGTCGTTTATCAATGGCGTGCTTGGTAATGTTTCCCGTAGCATACAAGCGCAAGGCAGGGGTTTAGATGCATAGGCAGGTTTTTACCGTTTCCCAAGTTAATCGCTATGTGAAGCGTGTATTGGAAGCGGACGCCTTACTTGCAGGCGTATTTATTGAAGGAGAATTGTCTAATTTTCATGCGCACTCCTCTGGGCATTTGTATTTCACATTAAAAGATGCAGGTGCCGCTATAAGCGGGGTAATGTTTAAATCTCATGCGTCAAACCTAGATTTTAACCCACAAAACGGAATGAAAGTAATCGCTTTCGGGCAGCTTTCGTTATACGAAAAGACAGGGCAATACCAGCTTTATGTAGAAATTTTTGAACCTGCCGGAATTGGCGGGCTTCAACTTGCTTTTCGCCAACTAAGCGATAAACTGCAAAAAGAAGGACTTTTTGATGAAGAACGCAAACGTCCAATCCCTGCATTTGTTAATACAGTTGCGGTAATCACCAGCCCCACAGGTGCAGCGGTTCATGACATTATCCGTACAATCCGCGGGAGAAATCCCGTGGTTAAAGTTGTTATTGTCCCTGCCAAAGTTCAAGGAGACGGGGCGGCAACAGATTTGGCACGGGCCATTCACAGTGTCAGTGCATGGGGTGGGGCAGATGTAATTATCCTTGGCCGCGGCGGCGGCTCCATAGAAGATCTTTGGGCATTTAACGAAGAAATTCTTGCCCGCGCTATTGCTGCTTCCAAAGTTCCGATAATCTCTGCGGTAGGTCACGAAACAGATTTTACAATTTCAGATTTTGTTGCAGACATGCGCGCGGCAACTCCAACGGCCGCGGCTGTATCCGCTGTCTACGACCACAGGCAATTGGTGAGTTATGTGGCCGGTTTGCAAAAAGAATTAACAGAAAACATTGCAAACAGTCTTCGTAATCGTCTAGCAGATGTAAAGTTTTGGCTTGACCGGCTAAGCCGACAGGCTAAAGATCGTATTGGCCGCGAATGGCAAAATTTAGCCCATCACGAAGCATTGCTGGAGAAAGTGTCGCCTTATGCGGCGTTTAAACGCGGATACGCGCTGATTCGCACAGAAGAAGGAACAATTATAACAGGTGTGAAAGATTTGACCCGAGGGCAGTGCCTGGAATTAACTTGGGCAGATGGCAAAGCCATCGCAACCATAGAGGATGTGAAAAATGCCTAAAAAAAAGACAAGCTTTGAAACTGACATAGCTCGTTTAGCAGAAATTGTAGAGCAGGTAGAAAACAGTGAAACCCCACTTGATGTGGCCATAAGCCTGTATAAAGAAGGGCTGGAGTTAGCCGCAAAGTGCGGAAAAACTCTTGGGCAATACGAAGAACAAATACTAACTTTACAAAAAGATGTGGACGGAAATTTAATAATGGAAGTCTTCGGCAATGAGAGTTTTCAATGACAGTAGTTCATTATAACAAAAATTTGAGGACGAACCTATGGCTAGAGAAGCGTTTGCGGCATTCTTAACAAACCGCCACATGTTAATTGCGTTGGCGGCAATGATTTTAGCACAAATATTAAAGGTATTGTTCGATTATTGGCGTTCAAAGTCTTGGCACAAAGCGTTGCTTTTCAGCACAGGTGGTATGCCCAGTTCACACAGTTCTCTTGCGGTTTCTGTTGCCGTATCCATTGGGTTGTACGAGGGTTTTGACACGACGGCATTTGCCATAAGCGCAGTAGTGGCACTTGTAGTTATGCACGATGCCCAAGGTATTCGCCGTGCCGCAGGCCAACAGGCAGAAGCTATAAATTTTTTGTTTTCCAAGTTGGAAGACCAGGGGATTAAACTTGACAAAAAACTTAAAGAATTACTTGGGCATCGCCCGATAGAAGTTTTTGCCGGCGGGGTTTTAGGGCTGATTGTTGCACTTGCTGCCTTCGCTATTTTTCCACCGGTATAATGACAGGAGTAAGTAGTAAAAATGACACTTGATGAGCTGCGCACAAAACGTGCGCTTAAACGGCTAAGCCCGGCACAGTTTTCAAACTTGGCCGCTGATATACGTAAATTTTTGATCCAAAGTATAAGCGACACAGGCGGCCATTTAGCTTCAAATCTTGGCGTGGTAGAGCTTACTTTGGCTTTGCATACAGTTTTTGACACGCCGGACGATAAAATTATTTGGGACGTAGGGCATCAATCCTATGTACATAAAATTTTAACAGGCCGTAGACAACGGTTTGGCAAATTGCGTCAGTTCGATGGGCTTAGCGGGTTTCCAAAATCCGGGGAAAGCTCTCACGATGCCTTTGACACAGGCCATAGTTCTACTGCAATTTCCGCGGCGTTGGGGCTTGCCACAGCCCGCGACTTAAATAACGAAAATCACAAAGTAGTAGCCGTGGTTGGTGACGGCAGCATGACAGGCGGCCTTGCCTTTGAGGGGTTAAACAATGCCGGTCGCGCAAATACAGATCTGCTTGTAGTTTTAAACGATAACCAAATGTCAATAAGCCAAAATGTTGGCGCAATTTCCCGCCATTTAAACCAGTTACGTACCACAAGCGGATACCTTGATGTAAAAAAAGATGTGCGCAATGTGTTAGATAATTTGCCTGTTGTTGGCGAAGTTTTGACAAAGTGTATCGAATCTGCAAAAAATATTGTAAAATATGCGGTAATTCCCGGTGTTTTGTTTGAAGAACTTGGTTTCCGTTACTTTGGCCCAATAGACGGCCACAACATAAAAGAGTTGACAAAAGTACTCCGGCAAACTAAAAATATCAAAGGGCCTGTGCTTGTGCATGTGCTTACCACAAAAGGAAAAGGATACAAAAACGCCGAGCGTTCCCCTGCAAACTACCACGGAATAGGCACATTTAATATAGCTACCGGTAAGCCGCGGGTGGCACCCTGCAGCCCCAAGTTTACAGATATATTTGCAAAATCACTATGTGAACATGCTCATATAAATAAAAACATAGTGGCCGTAACTGCCGCAATGCCTGATGGAATGGGACTGACCCGGTTTAAGACTCAATTTCCTAAAAGGTTTTTCGATGTTGGAATTGCGGAAGGTCACGCTGTAACTTTTGCAGCAGGGCTTGCAAAAGGCGGGCTGCGTCCGGTGGTTGGAGTTTATTCAAGCTTTATGCAACGGGCGTACGACAATATATTGCATGATGTTGCAATTCAAAACCTGCCTGTCATTTTTGCCCTGGATAGGGCAGGGGCCGTGTGTGCGGAAGGGGAAACCCACCAGGGCCTTTACGATTACGCATACCTGTCCCACATCCCCAACATGACAATTCTTGCCCCGTGCAGCGGCACAGAGTTGGCAGATATGTTGGACTTCGCTTTTAATCATAACGGACCTGTGGCCATACGTTATCCCAATTCCCCGGCACCGGAATATGACGAAATACCTGTAGAGAAAGTCATGTATGGCCGCAGTCAAACCGTATTCAAAAGTAAGGATATTGCCATTGTATCTGTTGGTGCGATGATGGATAAAGCACTGGAAGTTCTGGTAAATTTACAGCAGAAGGGATATTCGCCGGGCTTGTACAATGCTCGTTTCGTCAAGCCTTTGGATATGGACCTGATAAAAAAGCTTGCAGGCTACAAATATGTCTTTACTATAGAAGACGCCGCAAGAATAGGCGGATATGGTATGCGCATGCAACCCACATACGCTTTTGCCTTCCCGGATGCTTTTTTAGAAGCAGGTACACGGGAAGAGTTATTTAAACGCTACAGGCTGGACGCAACCGCCATAGCCGAAAAAATACAAACGCTAATAATGAAGGAGATTTAAGAAAATGCAGAACAGAAAAAAAGTAAACCAGGAAATCGAACGCAAAAAAAGGAACAAACGCCGCTTGTCTACGTTCATAACAGTTTTGGCACTTGCGGCACTTTTAGCAGCTATTGTATGGATAGCGTGGGATGTACGAAGCCGTGGTTGGATTGTTAACTTTGAAGGCCAGCGTATTTCCACCAGCGAGATAAATTTGTTTGCGGCACTTTGGCAGCAAGACCCAGGTGATCCTGCCATACGTGAAGCCATAGCGCATACCATTGTAGAGGCAGAAATTATTCTTGCCCGGGCAGAGCGTGCAGGCTTAGGCATGACAGCCGATGAACGTGAGGATATGTTAAATCTTGCCCAAGAGCTAAGAGAGCTTTGGGGCATTCCAAGAAATATTTCCAACGACCGTATAGCAGAAGTACTTGGTGTATGGGAATTTCTTTACGCCCGCGTGTTTGACCATTACGCAATATACACCCCAAACCGGGAAGAGTTTGCGGAAGAACTTGAAGAATATGTGCTACTCACCCGTGCAGATTACGAATTAAGAAACACAGAAGCACAGTTTATTGTTTCCGATAACTTTGCTGCCTTAGAGGCAGTAAGTGAACTGGGCGGCGGTGACAATTTCGAGGAAGCAGCCCGGGAATACTGTTTTTGGTATAGCGAAGAAACCGGTGTAATGGTTGCACCTATAATAAGTATAATCGAGTTCTATGGCCTATTAGATCACTCTTTCGAGCTGCTTGGGCTGCAAGAAGGCGATACATCTGCGGTTATCGAAATTGATGAAGGTCAATATTTATTGGTTCATATGCTAAGCCGCCCGGGAATAGAAGACTCTGAAATTGAAGAAGCCTTTTTGGCCCGTGCCGGGGAAGAACGCCGTCATGAAATGTTTGCGGAGCTGTTGGAAGGCTGGACAGAAAGTGCCAACTACACAATTAATCCGCGAATTGTTAATTAATAAACCTCTATGACTGCCGGCATTATTACAAACAGAGATAAAGACCCTGCTTCATCATACACAGCGCAAATTTGCGACTTTTTGATGAAGCAGGGCGTCTGCATATCCCAAAACGGCAGCACTTCTGACGAAAACTTCCTTACGGATGCAGACTTTTGGGTGGTGCTTGGCGGTGACGGCACTATGCTGCACTGGTCTCATATTGCCGCAATTCATGACATCCCGTTGCTGGGGATAAACTTGGGGACGCTGGGCTTTTTAACAGATGCCGACAAGCAGGATGGCCTAGAAGCCTTAGCCAAAATACTGGCAGGTGAGTATGAAACAGAAAACCGCCTGATGCTTGAAATTTCTTCCGGCTTGTTGGCTCTTAACGATGTATATGTGGATGCGATAAGCGGACTAAAAACTTTTGACTTATATGTAAACGACAGTTTTCTGGATACAATCCGCGCAGACGGTATTATAGTTGCAACGCCCACAGGCTCAACGGCTTATAACTTGTCTGCAGGCGGTCCTCTTCTTATGCCCGGCAGCCAAATGATGGTTATTACGCCTGTATGCCCTCACAGCTTAAGTACCCGCCCCCTTGTAATTAATGCGGAAGATGTGGTTACTATTGTAACACATCAGCCCTCTTCCGTAAGTATTGACGGCGAAATGGTTAGCGAAACCCGGCCAAAGGAAAGAGTAATTATACGTAAATCGGCGTACAATGCAAAAATCATCAAAACATCTCAATCTCATTTGTACGATGTGCTGCGGAAAAAAAAGTTAATATAAATCAGGCTCCAAGGTAAAGGATGGTGTAATGTTCTATGAAATTTGAGCGGCAGCAGGCTATTTTGCAATTAGTACGGACGCAAGATATTTTCACACAGGGCGAATTAACAGATGCGTTGGCAAAGGCCGGGTTTTCTGCGGCGCAAGCAACTATAAGCCGTGACATTAGGGAACTGCGCCTTACCAAAGAGCCGACAGATGACGGACAAAAATATGTTGTACCGGAAAAAAAGGATGAGTCCGGCCATCGGATGTCGCGCATTTTCCGGGATGGGCTTGTGTCTGTAGATTACGCAGGCAATATGTTGGTTTTGCGCACCCTAAGCGGAATGGCAATGGCTGTCGCTTTGGCCATTGATGAAATGAATTTTGCGGAAATACTGGGTTCTGTGGCAGGGGACGATGTAGTTATCTGTGTAGTAAAATCCGAACCTCAGGCGGCGGCGTTGGTAGAAAGATTAGCACCGTAACTAAGGAACAGTGTAATAGTTTGCATTTTTGGGGGTTGCGATGTTAAACCATTTGCGTATCGAAAATGTGGCATTAATAGATGAAGTGGAAGTTAATTTCGCACCGGGCCTTAATATTTTGACAGGTGAGACCGGCGCGGGGAAATCCATTTTAGTTGATTCAATTAATTTTTTGCTGGGTGGCAAAGCAACCCGTGATCTTGTTCGCACAGGTGCAAGCTTTGCCCATGTGGAAGGCATTTTAGAATGTACAGACCCCCTTATAGAAGAGGGTCTATTTGCGCTTGGCATAAATACAAGCGACGGACAAATTATTATGTCCCGAACCATGCAGGTAGATACGGGCAAGTCAGTTTGCAGAATAAACGGGCGTACCGTAACTGTTGGCATGTTAAAAGACGCCGCAGCACTTCTGGTGGATGTTCATGGCCAGCACGAGCATCAAAGCTTGCTGGATGCCGCAAAGCAGCTGCGCCTTCTGGACCAATTTTGCGGTACAGAGCTAGACACCTTAAAATCCCTATTGGAAGGCTTTTTGAAAAAATACCGTGAAACAGACAGGGCGTTAAAATCTTTGGCAGGTGTGGGCAACCGACGGCAAGAGCAAATGGATGTGTGGCGTTTTCAGTTGGACGAAATTACAAAGGCCAACTTGAAATCGGGCGAAGAAGAAACATTAACCGCAAAAAGAAACCGTCTTAGCGGACTGGATAAGTTACACAAAAACGCAACGGAATCTTTACTGATGTTGTATCGCAGCAACAATATTCAACTGTGTGCAGGAGATCAAGTATCCCGTGCGGCGGGACTAATTGCAGAAATATCCAGAATAGACCCGGTAAAAGAACAGCTATACGCAACAATAGTAGAAGCATCCCAGTTACTGCAAGACGTAGTAGCGGAGCTGCGCGATTATGTAGACGAATTGGACGCAGACCCAAACGAGCTTGAAAAAATTGAAGCCCGTCTGGATTTAATTTATCGTGTCAAGAAAAAATATGGTGGCGATGTCGAATTTGTATTAAAAAAACAGCAAGAGCTACAGCAAAATTTGGACAACCTTGAAAACAGCGATGTAGAAATAGCCCGGTTAAAGCAAGTGCGCCGTAGAATAGTAACAGACATAACCGCGGTTTGTGACCAAATGAACAGGCTTCGTACTGCTGCCGCCGTAAAAATATCCGAAGGCATAACCGATGTGTTAAAGGACCTTGGCATGAAAAGTGCCCGCTTTTTCATAAGCATAACCCGCAAAACAGCTTTTGGCCCGGACGGTAACGACCAGGTAGAATTTATGATTTCCCCAAACCCCGGCGAACCGGAAAAACCCCTGAAGCGCATAGCCTCCGGGGGCGAAATGTCCCGCATAATGCTTGCCATAAAAACAATTTTGGCAGATGCAGACCATATGGATACCGTAATTTTTGACGAAGTTGACACAGGTGTAAGCGGCCGCACGGCCCAGCAAGTAGCAGAGAAGTTAATGGGGATAAGCCGCCGCCGTCAAATATTATGTATCACCCACCTGCCGCAAATTGCTGCTATGGCAGACACTCACTTCCTAATAGAAAAATCTGTAGAGGGCCAGCGAACTGTGACTCGTGTATTTCCATTGGAAAATGACGCAATGACCAATGAGCTTACCCGCTTGATTGGCGGTGCGCAAATAACTGACGCCACTATGGCCGCCGCGCGGGAAATGAAGGCACTGGCAGATGGGTTAAAGGCCACCCCCTGATATCAGGGGGTACCTATTTTTGTGTTTACATAGTTTTCAACCTCATTTTTGATACGAGATTTTGATACCAGCAATGGGCGTTTTGTTACAGTAATTGTGATGTGATTTTCGTCTATAACATACTGGCCTTCAAAACCAAAGCCCGAGCCATGTCCTTGTGTAATGTCCCCTTGCCATGTGATGCCGTTTTCTGCGGCATCTTTTTTTGCTTTATCGAATAAAGCGTGTATATCCTGCGGCTTGTTAACTTTAATTATCATTTTTTTCAGTCCTTCCGGTGTTTTGTCCTTCACAACTTGTACAGACTATAGCAAACGGATTGAAATGCCGTTTGTTATATGTAATATGCAAATGTATATAGCTTGGTTCATAATTATGCAGCAAATATAAACATCGTTTCAAAATTCTGTTGCAATGAGACATGTGATGCAATACAATTTCATCACCGATAAAAATCATTTTATGAAAGTGGTGCCATAATGAAAATTTTAGACACGCCATGTATAGTGGTTAACCGGGATCGGATGCAGGAAAATATTAGAAAAATGCAAGAAGCCGCAAATGATTTAGGTTGCGTTTTGCGCCCTCACATAAAAACCCATAAGTCAGTTGAAATTGCAAAGATGCAGCTGGCGGCAGGGGCGGTAGGGATTACATGCGCAAAAACATCGGAAGCAGAAATTTTTGCGGAAGGTGGTATTAACGATATTTTTATCGCCTATCCGCTTATCGGCGAAAGTAAATTAATGCGGGCTTTGACCATACAAAGGCAAGTAGACCGTCTTATTTTGGCTGTAGACAGCATTGAAGGCGCAAGGGCGTTGTCAAAATTTGCCATTCAGCAGGGTACTACTTTTGAGGTGCGAATTGAAATAGATACGGGCCTAAAGCGGACGGGCACGGCCAATGACAAGCTTCACGCCATTGGCGTGGAAATTAAGAATTTGCCGTGTATTGAAGTTACCGGTGTGTACACATTTAAAAGCTTACTGTACAAAAATGAAGCAACAGCGGATGTACAGGCCGCAGGCGAAGAAGAAGGCGAATTAATAAAAAAAGCGGCAGACTTGTTGCATAAATTGGGCCTTAATATTCGCGACATTAGCGCGGGGTCTACACCAACGGGTTTGTCTGTTGCCAAAACCGGACTTGTAAATGAAATACGGCCCGGCACTTATGTATTTTATGATTGGAGTACGTGGCTGCAAGGGGTATGCAGCGAAGATAATATTGCCGCCTGTGTAATTGCTACGGTGGTTAGTACGCCGTCCGACACCCACGCCGTTATTGACGCGGGAGTAAAAACCCTTGCGGCAGATGTTCGGCTTAACATGCCAACCCTTCCCTTAACGGGGTTTGCCCGTATTACCGGGCGGGATGATTTGATTTTAGACAGGCTAAGCGAAGAACACGGGATGATTCGCGCTGCAAACGGCGGAGAGACAGGACTAAAAGTGGGCGAGGTGTTAAAATTAATCCCGGCACATATTTGCCCGGTAATTAACCTGAAAGATTATTTTTACGTTCAGGAAAACGGAGATTTCCGTAAGGCACGCGTAGATGCACGCGGGCGGGTTTGGTAAATTACGAAGGAGACAGAGAGATGAGCGAAGTTGAAAAAAGGTTGAATGAATTGGGCTGCAAATTGCCCCGGCCCCCGGCAAAAGGCGGCGTGTACACGCCGTGTAAATTGTTTTGCGGCGGCAAGCTTGCTTATGTATCCGGCTGCGGGCCGATGATTGACGGTGTAAATATTACAGGGAAAGTCGGATTGGATGTATCTTTGGAAGACGCGCAAACAGCGGCGCGGAACGCAATGTTAAATGTGCTTGCGGTGTTAAAGGCCACAATAGGCAACTTGGATTTGGTAAAAGACTGCGTAAAGGCAACTGTGTTTATAAACAGTGCGGATAATTTTTACGACCAGCCAAAAGCAGCCAATGCGGCCACAGAGTTGTTAGTCGCAATTTTTGGCGAAGAACGGGGCTGCCCGTCACGCTCTGCAATTGGCGTAAATGTGCTGCCCGGCGACATTACGGCAGAAATTGAAATGCTTGTGGAACTTGTGTAAAATAAAAAGTACAGGCCTTCGGGTTGCCGAAAGCCTGTACTTATGCGTGCCCAAGACCGGAATCGAACCGGTACGGGCCGAAGCCCACGGGATTTTAAGTCCCGGGCGTCTACCTATTCCGCCACTTGGGCAGACGAAGTGAATCGCCTTGCGGTAGATAGTATACTCTATAAATTAGATTTACGCAACGGTGAATTTTGTTCGATAAAATTTATTCCAATTGAGAGGGAACAAGATGATGAAAGTTCTTATTGTTGTAGATATGCAAAACGATTTTATTGACGGCGCGCTGGGCACGGCGGAAGCCGTTGCAATTGTAGACAATGTGGTAAAGCGCGTAGAAAGTTCTGCCGGTGAACTGATTTTATTTACACAGGATACCCACCAAAGTAACTACCTGCAGACAAGCGAAGGCAAGAAGCTGCCGGTGCCCCACTGTATTGAAGGTACAGACGGCTGGCAGATAAACGAGCGTGTATTTAATGTGTGGAGGAACAATAAAAATACAGTCCGGCTGCCGGAATTGCCGAATAACACCTTTAAAAAACCTGTCTTCGGCAGTGTTGATTTGATGGAATTCTTAACGTCCCGGGAAAAGGAAATTACAGAAATTGAAGTTTTAGGCCTGTGTACGGACATTTGTGTAATCTCTAATGCGATAATGATTAAAAATATCATGCCGGAGATAAAAATCAGCGTAAATTCTGCGTGCTGTGCAGGTGTTACCCCACAAAGCCACACAGAAGCACTTAATACAATGAAAATGTGCCAGATTGATGTTGAGTAGGTTGAAATTCACACCTTTTCCCAAACCCGCGCCGCAAGCACTGTCATGTCGTCTTTTGGCGTGCCTTCGGAACGGCGTACGGCTTCAAAAAGCAGGTGATCGGCCACATCTTGCGGGTTGCCGTATCTACAATTTTTTAAAACGTACTTTATCCAATCTTCTTTGTCTGCTGAGGTTACGCCGTCGGTGGCCATAACAATTATGTCATCGTGTTTCAGATCCCGCTTGGTAACTTCCAAATCTACGTCGTTCAACATTCCAATGGGCAGGGAAGACGAGCGAATTACGGATACGTGCCCGCCCCGCATTACATATGCTTCTGCCGCGCCAATTTTAATAAATTCCGCTTGCCCGGTGTATAAATCTACGGCGCAGATATCCAGTGTAGAGAAGCTTTCTTCGCTGCTTTTAAGCACCAGCACAGTATTTATCATGCGTACGGCAAGCTCTTTGTCAAAGCCGCTTTCGATAAAGTCTTCCAGTAGGCCCACGGTGGCAGCAGATTCCCGTCTTGCCCGCTCGCCGCTGCCCATACCGTCGGATAGGGCAAGCAGACATGACCCGTTGCGGAGTTCTATGGCGGAGTAACTGTCCCCGGAGCCTTTTGCACTTTTAGCACGGTGGGCAACCCCGCTGGTTATGCGAAGTTTTTGGTCTTCCATAAAGCGAATGCGGCAAATGCCATTTTGTATATCGCAGTCTGCGCCTTCTATACGCATTTTACGCTTTAACACGGCATTTAGCACAGGAATCATTTCCTTTGTACAGGATTTTCTTCTCATGCAGGCCTTGTGGCTTATAGATACTTTGTACTTGCCCCCGTTGTCTTCCAGCACAATTACACTGGAAACTTCTACTTTCTGCCGCAGCAGTGCCATTATCATTTCTTCTTCCAACCCTTCGTGAAAGCGGAGCGACATATCTATTTCATCGGAAAGGCATTTTACAATGCCGGAAACCCCGTGTAGCTGCTGGCTTATAAGTTCGCGGGTTTCGCTTATGCGGTTGTGCCAGCGGAGGTCGTTTTTGTAAAGGTTGAAAACAGCGTTTAGTTCGCTAACCAGGGCTTCCGGGGTTTTACAACTGTTGTAAAATTGTTTATGCATGTCGTTTGTTGCTGCCGCGCCCCGGGCAGAGCAGGCGTTTAGCAAAGAATAAATTTGCTGGTGCGTATTGTACAAATCTTCTTCCCAGCACCGCTCCATGTTGGAGCAGCCGCCGCAAACACGTGATGCAACATCATCTACTAAAAGTGTGATGTCGTGCTTGTTTAATGCGGTTTTGGGGGTGGAAAGACCGCTGAATGTGTCTGCCAATTTTTCGAAGGCAGAGGCAAAGCTGTCTAAGCGGCGGGTGGTTTCTTCTTTTATTTTGTCCATGTAATCGTCCGCGCTGTCTAAAACCGGGTTAATGGCAGAAGCCACGTTAAAATAAAACGAATGAGGCGTTATAACAAAGGCCATTCCACCCGCAATAACCGCGTAAACCATAGAAAACCCAATCCAGGACCGCGCCAGTATAAACACGGCAGCCCCGCCAATTATGCCTACGCCCGCAATAACTGCTGGCCGCCCCCACTGCCTTACAAAACCGCCGCCCAGGCCCGCAAGGCCAAGTATGGCCGCCCAAGAAGAATCCCAATACCCGGCCAAATGCAGAAACAGCCCAAGCAGCATCCCGGCTGCCGCAGACATAGATGCCCCGCCCTTAAAACTCACAATGCACAGCACATACACACAGAAAAATATCCGCAGGGGCATGGCACCTACGTAAATATCGCTTGCCCCGGCAATTACCCCCGCCAGTACAATTGTAAGGGCAGTAATGTCTTCTCCGGAAAGAAGCTTTGCCCGCCGTCTGCGCCCCGTAAGAATTACATGGGCGCGCTTGAGAATAAGCGTTAGCCCCCCGGCCAATACAGTCTCTAAAATGGTTACTGTAAGCAAGAAAGGGCTTCTTCCGTAAGCCGTGGCAAAAATTAGCCCGGAAAAAAGTATTGCCCCTGCGGTTACAGCCGCCACGTATGGCAGTTTTAGCCATTGGCGCACTTCCTCCCGGGTTATGCGCGTCATTAAGAAATAGTACGTACACAGCATGCTAATTGCCAAAAGGTAACGCATGGTTAGTAATTGACCCAAACGTGTCAAAAGCCCTAATGCCAAGAATGTGGCCGTTAAGTAGAACCCCTTGCCCGCGCCCATAAACACCGCAAGAAACGGCAGTGCCAATGGGCTTACAAATGTAAAAACCATGGCCCGTCCAATAAAAAAACCAAATACGCCTACTAAGGCAGAAGCAATGTCATTTTTGTTTATAAGCGGCTTACCTCTTGCTGCTACCTGCGGTTTCGCGCCGAAATTCATACAAATCGCCCCTAGCATTATCATGTCTGCTAAGGGCGATTCTACTACCATGTCGATGTGTGTTTTGTCAAATGTTGGATAGACTGCCAGGGAAAGTAATGACGGCATTCGGCATTTGCCTACGCCCAGTGGTGGAAATTTTTTGCTATAAAATCAATCTCTTTAATGTAAAAATCTTGGTGGCCTTCCGCTTTCATCTGTATAAACGCGGGGTTGCCTTTTTCGCATTCCTCATCAAAAAGTTTGACAAGGGAGGTCAGACGCAGAATTACATATTTTTTTATGTCAATACCGGCCCCGTATTCGTCCAGGAATGTTTTTAGCAGAATTTTTCTTTCCCTGCTGTCTCTTGCCTGTTCGTAATCCCGGTAGGTGCAAAGGTCATAACAATACACCTGCCTACTTAGCGGTACAAAACGATATACCGCAAAAGCAATGTCCCACTCCCTTGGCGCGGGGCAGGCCACATCAAAATCTATTAGGCCAACGGGCAAATTATTTTCGAATGTAACATTGTACGGGGCAAAATCGTTATGGCAAATTACTTCCTTTGGCAAATCTCCGTCGTAACGAAGGAACCAGACATCATCTTCCAGCCCGGCAAAATCAACTGTCGCGTCATGGAGTTTACGCAGCATAACAGCGGCCTGCTTGACAATTGCAATTTTCTCCGAAATATCTCTGACTTGCAGGTAGTCGTCCCAGGTTTCACCATTCATAAAAGACAGCATTTCCCTGCCGTTTTCGTCAAACCCCAATGCTTTGGGGCAAAAGGAAATATTTTTGGCCTCCAAATGCTTTAAAAACCGCTGTATTGTCGCACTTTGTGGCTTGGCTTCTTTGTAAACAACTTTGCCGTCTGTGGTAATGACGGACATGTTGCCGCCTGTCAACTCGTGTTCAATCATCTAATCACCCAATCTAATTTATTGCCGTAATTATAAGTTAATTCCCGCCCATATTCAATTATTGACAATCCAGTTTTAATGTGAAACAATGGCAAACATAATCACCGTTGGTGTAAATACACGAAGGAGATGAGACAATGTACAAATCATTAAGCATTGGCCATGTAGGAATTAAAACAGACGGCTTTGAACAAACTCTTGCCATTGCCAAAAAGTACGGCTATGGGGCA
The DNA here is from genome assembly GCA_009786175.1 of Bacillota bacterium. The sequence goes on from WQTQ01000208.1 coordinate 19,993, forward strand.
GTAAGTTACAGCTTAGACTCTTTAGAGGCAGAAGGGCTGGATACATACAAAGCCCTTGACCTAATGGGACAGTATGGAATTATCTTATCCGATTTTGGCTTGCCCGTGGACATTACGTCCAGGGAAGCATTTAACAACAGTTTTCCCAAACTGGAAACTAAAGCAAGAGCCGCAGCAAAGTTGGGCATTCACCGGTGCTGTACATGGATGATGAGTTCCTCCGGTGAATATGAATACGCGGAAAATTTCAAGTTTCACACATGGATGTTTAGGCTGATTGCCGAAGTGTTAAAAGAGTACGACATTTTATTTGGCGTAGAATTTCTTGGGCCAAAACACATAGTTACGGCAAATAAGTATCCGTTTATCCACACAATTGATAATATGCTTGAATTATGCGACGCTGTTGGTACGGGCAATGTGGGCTTGTTACTGGATTCTCACCACTGTTACGCTTCCGGCCTTAAAGGCGGAGAATTTGCAAAGCATATCCGTAACGAAAAAGACATTGTTCTTGTCCATATTAATGACGTAGACCCTAATGTGCCGATAGACGAAGTAAAAGACTTCCCCCGTTTTTACCCCGGCGAGCCCGGCAGCGGCGGTAATAACCTGCACTGCTTTATGAACGCCTTAAAAGACCTGAAATACACCGGCCCTGTTGTAGTAGAGCCTTTTAGCCAAGGCCTTAAAGGGTTGGATAACGACACAATTGCAAAAATAATTTCCGAAAGCACAGATTCCGTTTGGCCTAAATAGGCAGTAGGAGGTTGCGGTATGAGCAAAGGTTTTGCCCTAAAATTGGGCGTAGTACCCGTTAAGCGGGGCGTTGGTTTTACGTCTGCAGAAAACTGCCTTATCACAAAAAACAATGCCATGGCGGCGTTAAAAGAAATAAACCACCCCGTAGAACTTGTAACAATTGATGATGTGGTGCAGGACGGCATTGCCACAGACCCGGGCCAGGTTGACACTGTAACTGCTTACCTAAAGTCCAATGATGTGGACGCGGTTTTTATCATTCACACAGATTTTGGTTCGGAAGAAGTTGTGGCCAAAGTAGGCAAAATAATGAAGCTGCCGCTTCTTTTGTGGGGCGAAAGGGACGACGCCCCAAGCCCGGAAGGGGTGCGCATACGTGATACGCAGTGCGGTATTTTTGCGTCCTCTAAAGTGCTGGCCCGTTTTGGCGTGCCCTTTACGTATATTGAAAATTGCAGGGCGGCAGACGCGCCTTTCCGCCAAGGCGTAGAAGATTTTTGCAGGGCCGCCGCGGTAACAAAGGTATTCCGCGGCAACCGTGCCACCGGCAGTGGCATGAAAATACTAAAAATAGGCGAAAGGCCGGACAGCTTTTTAAGCGTTATGAGCAGCGATGATGAACTGTTAAACAAATTTGGCATAGAAGTAGTGCCGCTGCCTATAAACCGCTTGGTTAACAAGGTAACGGCCCTAACGGGCGCGTCAACTCCGGAATTGCAAGCCTATGTAGACTGCCTTAAAACCCGCGTTGCTTACGAGAAATTCGGCGAGGAAAAATTGGCCACCCTGGCGGCAATGGTACTGGTAATCAAACAAGAAATGGATGATAAGCAAGCCGCCGCCGCTTCCATGGAGTGTTGGAACGGCCTGGCCGGTTTCTTTGGCTTTGTGCCGTGCCAGGTACTTGGCGAACTTACCGGCTTGGGCTACTCCGTTGCTTGCGAAGGCGACATATGCGGTGCGGTTACTGCCGCAATGGTACATGCCGCCGATTATAACCGCAGTATTTCCTTCTTCGCAGACCTTACCATGCGCCACCCCACCAACGATAATGCCGAACTTTTGTGGCATTGCGGCCCGTTCCCTCACGCGCTTGTAAAAGAGCAGGAAAGCCCCTGGCTGGACGCCGGTGGGCGCGGTCAATGGTGCCTTAAAGACGGCGAGCTAACCATCGCCCGTTTTGATGGCATTGGCGGCGAATACTCTATGTTCCTTGGCAGTGGCAAAACCACCGACGGCCCAAAATCCACAGGCACATATGTATGGATGGAAGTTGACGATTGGGTAAAATGGGAACGCAAACTGATAGAAGGGCCGTACATCCA
>WQTQ01000209.1 GCA_009786175.1 Bacillota bacterium
GTGGCGGCCTTTGGGCATCTTTTGCGGGATTCCGAACATGTTGGAAACGCGACATATTCGCAAGTGCTGGAAATGGCAACAAGCAGCCTTGGCCAAGACCGTGGCGGCCACCGCAGGGGCTTTGTGGACCTTGTGAGGCGGCATATGGCAACTATTGGTTACTTACCTGTAATTACGCCTGTTTCATTAGATTACTCAAACCGGGCCATAATTGCCTTTTCCCAAGCACTTTTCCGTCAAGTATTGGCAACCGGGGACGAAAACGCCGTTATTTCACCGCTGTCTGCGTACTACGCACTGGCAATGGTTGCACAAGGGGCCGGTGGACAAACATTCAGTGAATTTTACCATTTGCTTAGTTACCAGCCCAATAACTTACCTCCCGCGCTGTCTTATCTTGCCAACATCCTTACAAACACAAGGCGCGGTACGCAACTAAGCATTGCCGGTTCCGTTTGGCTGCACGATTCATATACCGTCAACCCGCAGTTTAACGACATAATGACTACCTACTTTGGCGCACCTGCGGAAGTACGGGATTTTCTAAACCCGGCCACTATAGACGAAATTAACGCCTGGGTGTACGAAAATACGGAAGGGTTAATTGACACAATAGTCGAAGAATTTTGTGAAGATGACGTTATGCTGCTAATTAACGCACTTTATTTTAAAGCGCAATGGGCAAATACATGGGGCCCAATGATGCCGTACCCAAGTACGTTTTACACAGAATCCGACCAAAGCATAAATATGAGTTTTATTTCAACAAGTTCCCGTGGATATCGTTTCCCTACCGCTGTAACATCAAACTACCAAGCCGCCATGCTAACCTACGAGTGCGGAGAATTCGGCTTTTTTATGGTACGCCCCACAGATGGCACACAGGTGCGGAATTTTGCCGTTACCCACGATTTTGCAAACACATTCGCGAATTTGCAAAGCACAGACTCCGTTATTATCCATATGCCCGGCCTTGACATGGAATACGAAATTACTATGAACGAGGTATTGTACAGCTTGGGGCTGCGCGATGCTTTTACAATTCCTTACGCAAATTTTTCCGGGCTTATTAACGAGGATTATCAGCTGTGTATCTCCGAAGTGTTGCAAAAAGTCCGTATAATTGTAGACCAGTTTGGCACAGAGGCCGCCGCGGTTACCGCAGTAAGGCTAGAGTTAGACAGTGCTGTTTATCCGCCTCCTATCGTATTAAACTTCAACTCGCCATTCATCTACGTAATCTACCACCTGCAAACAGGCATTCCCCTATTTATGGGCGTTGTAGACAACCCCGGCTAAGATGGTGTAAAATAAGCCAAACGCAGCCAAAGGAGGCACAACATGCCACCCAGAAACTACCACGACCAAACCAACGCCCAGAACATATTAAAGCTCCGGGGAATGTTGAAAGAATTCCCGCTTTTTACACGGGATTATTTTATGATCCTTGGCGACAATACATCCACCCGTACCCGCCTGGGCTACGCCTACGATTTAAAAATATTCTTCGGCTATTTATCGGAAGAAATTTTTGACGGCACCCCCATTAAAGAAATGACTGTTTCCCACATGGGGCAAATAGAATCCGAGCATATTCAGGGGTTCATGGAGTATCTTTCTTACTATATTCCCGTTGGTGAAATGGATTTGTTCCACCAAAACGAGGCAAAGGGCAAATCCCGCAAGCTGGCGGCAGTGCGGGGTTTGTTTAAGCATCTGTATATGAATAAAAAAATCCCTGCCAACCCGGCAGAACTTGTAGAGTTTCCAACAGTTCACCAGAAAACCATCACCACCCTGGAAGTTGACGAAATTGCCAAACTTTTGGACGAGGTTGACAGCGGCGAAAATTTAACGCCCCGGCAAAAAAAATTCCATGACCTTACAAAGCTTAGGGACGCGGCAATAATCACCCTTTTACTTGGTACGGGAATACGCGTGTCCGAATGTGTGGGCCTGGATTTAACAGATATAGATTTTGAAATCAACGGCCTTCGCGTAGTGCGTAAAGGCGGTGACGAAATGGTGCTGTACTTTGGCGATGAAGTGGAGGCTGCCTTAAAAGCCTACCTTGATGTGCGCAAAGATGCCCCTACCCAAGAAGGTCACGAGAACGCTTTATTCCTGTCTTTACAGAATCGGCGAATAACCGATCGGGCAATACAAAATTTGGTAAAAAAATACGCCTCCATTACGACGAAGCTAAAAAACATCTCTCCGCACAAATTACGCAGCACATTCGGCACCCAGCTTTATGCCGAAACAGGTGATATTTACTTGGTTGCCAACGTTTTAGGGCATTCCGATGTTAACACCACACGTAAGCATTACGCAAAAATGGACGATACGTATCGCAGACGCGCTGCCAACACTGTACGCTTGCGCGATTGACCAAGCTGTGGTATTATTTTCAAGGTGTTAATGAAGGGAGTGTCTCATTTGAACTTTACAGAGGTAAAACGCGGGTACGACCCGGACGAAGTTGACAGCTATATCGCTTCACTTGACAATGTCATAAAAAGTTACAAAGAGAAAGACAATGCTATAAAAAATGCTATAATAAGTGCGCAACTTGCGGCGGACAACATGATTAAGAATGCAAAGTTGCAAGCAGACGAATATAAGATTCAAATTGTGCGCGAACTTGAAAATATGCGTACAGAAATTGAGCGCGAGCGGGCCAAGATACAAGAGTTCCATGAGGTGTATGCAGGCCTTGTACGCAAATACTTAATTAAGCTAGACGAGCAAGACGTGTCAAAAGTACATGCCAGCTTAAACGAAATAGACAGGCTGATAGATTTATTAATGGAAGTAGATCTTATGCCAAACTAACACTTGCATTTATAAGACAGTGCGGATTTTTCGCGCTGTCTTATTTTTTTTGCCTCAATAGAAATTGCTCTGTATGAAACGTGCGCGCAAGCGCGCTCTATATTGCAACCAACCAAAATTTTTGCTGTCTATACAAGTGAAGAACAAAAAACATAACCACAGGAGGTAACACATGTATCAATTAATTTCAGACGGCGGCTGCGATTTTTCAAAGGAAGAGGCAAAAAAATACAATGTAGATATTGTTCCGTTTTACGTAACATTCGACGAGGTAAATTATTTGAAAGAAGGCGTAGATATAACAATAGCGGAATATTTCAAACGCCTGAAAGAAAACAAAAATCTTTTCCCCAAAACAGCCCAACCCAGCCCACAAGACTATATCGACATATACACCCCTCATCTTGAGGCCGGAAAAGACATAATTTCTTTAACCATATCCTCTAAACTTAGCGGCAGTTACAACAGCGCGACACTTGCGGCCAATACATTGAAGGACGACTTTCCCAACAGGTCAATTATTGTAATCGACTCGTTAAACGGTGCCGTCGGCCAGGGCCTTATTGTAAAAGAAATGGCAAAAATGCGGGACAATGGCTATTCCATAACCGAAACTGCCCGTATTACTCGTGAAGTAATAAAAACCGTAAAAATTTATTTTACGCTGGACAGTTTGGAATATCTAAAGCGCGGAGGCAGAGTTGGTCCCACAACAGCCCTTGTAGGCGGTATTTTGGGCCTGCGCCCGGTACTGCACCTTGTAGACGGGGCGGTAGAGCAGCTTGACAGTGTGCGCGGTAAAAAGAAAGTGCTGCAGTTAATTGAAGAAGGCCTGGTAGATGCCCTAAAAAATGAAACAGAAAATATTAACATCAGTGTCGGCCACATTTTAAGCCATGAAGATGCTGCAAAAATAAAAGACAACTTAGAAGTGTCCCTTGACACAAAAATAACCAACCCCGTAACGGAAGTTGGCGTAACAATAGGCACACACGCAGGCCCGGGGGCCTTGGCAATTGCCTACTGCAGAAAATACGAAAGTATTGTAACCGCAGCATACAGTGTAGCATAGGAAAAGGAGCATCATAATTATGAACACATGGTTTTGGATAGCGCAAATATTAGGCGTAATCACAATTTGTTTCGAATTTGCTTCCTATCAAATAAAAGACAAGTCGAAATATTTTCTTACGACGGGTATAGGCAGTTTTTTTTGGATGGCAATGTTTGTATCCATAGGAATTGCAACGGGAATGGACACACAACTGTCCCTGGTTGTTGCCGCAACCTACAGCACCGTCCGGAACTTAATTTTTTGGAGAATTTTTGCCAAAAACACACCCCAAAGCAAAGAGTTTGGGCTCAATTTCCTGCTTGTGATGATAGGCGTTGCCCTTGTGGCAGGGGTTCTGTCAATTGTAAACGCGCCTGCGGAAGTCAGATGGCTGCACACCCTTGGCATGATTGCCGCTTTAAGCTTTGTAATTGGCCAATACTTGCCGGGTGTCCACTATGTTCGTATAACTGTTACACTTTACGCGCTGATAGTCATTCTTACACAAACACCGTTGAATATACTATACGGTGATTTCCGCTGGAACATTATGGGTATAGCAATTGAGCTTGCTAAAATTTCGTCTGTGGCTATTTTTTACATGCGCTTCGCAAAAGACCCCAAGAAACCGCAGCTGCAATTTGCAAAACCATAGTGCTACACCACCATTGCAAGTTCAAAAGTGGGCAAAACAACTGCCAGCATTACCAATGCAATTAATACCCCCATTATAATTGTTATAATCGGCTCTATTAATTTATTTGCACGAATAACGCTGTGTTTATAGTCCTCTGCAAGGCATTCCAAACATCGTTCTACTGACCGGGCCAAATCCCCTGTTTTTTCGCCTACGCGAGACAAGTCACACAGCAGTGGGTCGGTGTAATGGATGGCTTCTAAAGATTCGGAAAAGCCGTGGCCCTCGGATAATTTTATGGATAATGTCAGCAAATCTTTTTTCACAAGTATATTCTCTGTAATACCCATACTCAAAAATACAGCTTCTGACAGCCTTATGCCAGAGCCAAGCAGCAGTGACAAAGCTTGAACCAAGTGCAAGTTTATGGCTTGCCGCAAAAGCGGGATTTTAAGCTCTGCACGGGCCAGTATACTTTTGCCGCGGCTGCTTCCGGCAAAAACAGCGGCAGCTATGGTAATTGCCGCAACACCGCCCGCCAACCAATATATATTTTCCGTAAAAAAAGAAGACGCATTCAGTAAAATTGCGGTTATTACCGGCAATTCTGCATTAGACATTTCAAACATGTGGGCATAGCCCGGTAAAACCGTCACCATTGCCAATACAATAACGCCAAACATCAACATAAGCACTGCAATTGGGTAAATTAACGCACCAATTATTTCCCGGCGCGTTCTTGCCTGCAATTCGTAATAATCCGCAAGTTTTTCACAAACCTTGGCAAGCTGTGCGGTTTTTTCGCCAATAGCAATAAACCCCACCATAAACTCCGGAAAAATGTCTTCCATTTTTAGCGCATCAGAAAAACTGTCGCCCTTCATAACGCGGATATGTATCTGCGGCAATGCGGCACTAATTAACCCACCCAGGGACTTGCCCTGCACTATTGGTAAAGCTGCCTTTATTTGCAGCCCGGATGCCAACAAATAAGCCATTTTACGGCAGAACAAAGCTAAATCCTTAACGGGAACCCTTCTTTTCTTACGAAAAATAATATCTGAGATGTTCATCTGCCAAAGTGATACCTTGCCGGGAGATTGATTTACGGGCTTTTGTATGGGTTTTATGGGCATTTCGGTCAACTCTTTCGTTATTGGATGCACTCCATTTATATATTACAAAAATTCCGGTAATTGCGCAATGATTATCGGGATAGTCTTATCACACCCCCTGATATCGCATTCGCCAATGTTATATCAGGGGGTAAAACCCAAACATCCAACAAATAAGGGTGAAAACCTTAGAATTTGTCTTGACAGGCTAATCTTCAATTGAGTATAATACGGTGCAGTGTGAATTTTAGGAGGAAGTATAATGATTGAACCCAAAAGAAGGACGTCTAAAGCCCGTCGTGATAAAAGACGTAGACAAACATGGAAAATTGCCATGCCAACTATCTCTAATTGCGAAAAATGTAACGCACCTGTACAATCACATCGTGCGTGTAAAGCTTGTGGCACATACAAAAGACGTGAAGTTCTACAAATTGCAGAATAATTAGATACGGACTAACGATTATTAAAGCCACGAAAAATGTGGCTTCCGGTGTCGGAGTCCGTATTTCATTTATAAGGGGTGCTTTATGAGCAAACTAACTATTGTTGTAGACGTTATGGGAAGTGACCTTGGCCCCTCTGCCGTAGTTGAAGGGGCAGTGCAAGCCGCGGCGGAATATCCGGATGTAAACTTGGTACTTGTAGGCGACGAAAGTATTATCCGCGCCGAACTTGGCAGCAAACCGCACAGCTTCGAAATTTTAAACGCCCCGGAAATTATCGGCTTTGACGAGCAGCCAACCGTGGCCATAAAGCAAAAGAAAAATTCTTCCATGGTTGTGGGGTTAAAATATCTTAAAGCCGGAAACGCACAGGGCTTTGTGTCTGCGGGCTCTACGGGTGCGCTTTTGGTTGGGGTTTTTGCGTTTCTTAAACGCAAACCCGGCATTCAGCGGCCGGCACTTTGCGCACTGTTGCCAACAAAAACCGGGTTCACCTTGCTGCTGGACTGCGGCGCAAACGCGGAAGTTAAACCGGCCTATTTGCTGCAATTTGGACAGCTGGGTGCGGAATACATGCAAAAGTGCATGGGTGTTAAAAATCCGCGTGTTGGCCTTGTAAATATCGGCACAGAAAAAGAAAAGGGTACTCCCCTGCTGCAGGAAGCCTACGAACTGCTGGAAATGTCCGGCCTTAATTTTGTGGGCAACATAGAAGGCCGCAGTATCCCCGCCGGGGATGTTGACGTGGCCGTTTGCGACGGTTTTGTGGGCAATGTTGTGTTAAAACTAACGGAAGGGCTGTCTAAAACTTTAATGGGTATGATAAAAGAAGAGCTTATGGCTTCTACCGTATCCAAAATTGGTGCACTTTTGGCAAAGGGTGCCTTTGGCAGGCTAAGAAAACGCTTCGACTATAGGGAAGTAGGCGGCGCACCGTTCCTGGGGCTGGAATCCTTGGTAGTTAAAGCTCACGGCTCGTCAGACGCACTGGCAATAAAAAACGCAATACGGCAATGCATAATTTTTGAAAAAGGAAGGGAATAGAAAGGACGAATTTCACAATGGAATTTGAAAAAATTAGAGACGTTATCGCAGAACAAATGGGCATTGCTAAAGACAGCATTACCCCGGAAACAAATTTTCAGAAGGATTTAAACGCAGACTCACTTGACCTTTTCCAAATCATTTCCGAGTTGGAAGATATTTTTGGCATGGAGTTTGACAGCGATGACGCTGAGAAAATCGTAACCGTAGGTGACGCCGCCCAATATGTACAGAAAGCTTTGGGTGTATGATAATTTATGAGTGACGCATTACAAACACAGCTAAGTTACGATTTTAAGCGCACAGCCTTATTAAGGCAGGCGGTAACACATTCATCTTTTGTCCATGAACAAGGGCTTGCGGCAGATGAATCTAACGAGCGGCTGGAATTTTTGGGGGACGCGGTCCTTGAACTTTGTATAAGTGATTTATTATACCACAGGTACCCGGGTCTTACGGAAGGCCAACTTACACAGCGCAGGGCAAACCTTGTTTGCGAGCCGACTTTGGCGGCAATTGCCCGCCACTTAAAGCTTGGTGACTACTTGCTGCTTGGCCAAGGGGAAGCCAGGGAAAAAGGACGCGAAAAAGATTCCATCCTGTCCGATGCTTTGGAATCTGTATTTGGGGCAATTTATTTAGACGGCGGCATAGATGCTGTGCGAAACATAGTGTTTACAATATTCGGTCCCATAGCAGAAAAAGCCCTGAAACAAGAAAAGGACAGCAAGTCTACATTGCAGGAATTACTGCAAAAAAACAGCCGGGAAACGGCTGCATACGAAATAGTTGACGAAACAGGCCCACCCCACCAAAGGGAATTTACTGCGATTGTGTCCCACAAGGGCAAAATACTTGGCAGGGGCAAGGGCAAAAGTAAAAAAGAAGCGGAACAAAGTGCCGCTTCGGTTGCGTTAAAAAAGTTACAGGGGAACTCTACGGGGAAATAAGCGCGGCTACTTCGTGCAAGTCTTTGCACACCATGTTGGCCATTCTGCATGTATCTTCGGAAGGCGGCAGCAAATCCGGTATTACAATAACCTGCATACCCGCCCGGTATCCGCCTTCCGTACCTGCGGCAGAGTCTTCCAGCACCAGGCACTTTTCCGGCGCGACACCGCAAAAACTTGCGGCCTTCAGAAATATATCCGGGTTTGGCTTGCTTTCGGCAACTTCATCCCCGCCAACTATAACATCAAAACGATGGTCGATATTCGCCAGTCTTAATTTACGCGTGGCCCGTTCCTTAGCTGTGGACGTGGCTACGCATTTTTTTATGCCCAGTTCTTCCAATTTATCCAACAGCTCTAAAAGCCCCGCTTTCATTGGCACACCATGGATTGCTATATACTCGTCCATATAAGCGTAGGAAACATCGTAGCCCTTATCAAAATCGAACTCCGGCATTAGTTCGTATGCTATTTGCTTACAGCTTTCTGTATTAGTGCCTATCATTTTGTGAAAAGTCTCCAGAAACAACTCCCGCGATACGTGAGGCACCTGTTGTTGTACAGCAACTTCCCAGCCCTTAATAGAAAGCATTTCTGTATCCAGCATTGTACCGTCCATATCGAAAATTACCAACTCAGGTGTTTTAATTGACATTGTGACGCTCCTTTTATACTTGAATCCCGCCCCGAAAACGGTAGTTGTTCTTACGCTCCGAATTGCTTCGCAATAGTTGCTTAGAACAACTACCGTTTTCTAAAGCCATACCAACGCCGCAATAACGGCGATGTTTAGTACTAATGCCAGCGGTACGGACACTGTAAATTTCATTTTTTGGGTTTTGTGGCGCAGTATTCTCATGCCTAAAAACGCGCCAATGCCGCCCATTAGGAAAGCGCAAAGGATTAGAGTTGATTCGCTAATGCGCCACTTGCTTTTTTCAGCTTTGCGTTTGTCTATTGCGTATAAGGCAAACACGATGATGTTCCAGATTGCGAAAGCCGCGGCTGCCGCGATAATTACTGTAGGGTTCATTAATTATTCTCCTATATTCAGGGGTGCGATACACCTCTGTAAAATGCCTTGCATATGACTGATGGCAACACCGTAGTTTGTCATCGGTATATTTTGCTGCTGTGCGGCGCGCCCGCGGTACTGCATTTCCCGGGCGTTTAACATGCACCCGCCGCAGTGGATGATAAGCTTGTACTTTGTCAAATCGTCCGGGAAATCTTCACCGGATGAAAAGGTATATGCCGGTTTCGCGCCTGTGCGGGCTTCTATCCAGCGGGGTATTTTTACGGTGCCTATATCGTCGCACTGCCTGTGGTGGGTGCAGCCTTCGGATATTAAAATAAGGTCGCCGTTTTGGATTGTATCAATTACAAGCGCGCCTTGCACGGCTTGCTGCAGCACACCCTTGTACCGGGCCATAAGTATGGAAAAGGATGTAAGCCCTACGCTTTGAGGGGTTATTTCCGACACGGGCCCAAAAACCTGACTGTCGGTAATTACAAGCTTTGGCGGGTGTTTAAGCGTTACTAAAGTAGCCGGTAAATCTGCTACTTGTGTAATTATTGGGATGGCACGCGCTTCCAGTATATCACGAATCACTTGCTGCTGGGGTAAAATCAATCTGCCCTTTGGCGCAGACTCGTCCATCTGCACCACAAGCACCACTGCATCGCCGGGCTGCAGCAGGTCTGCCACCAGTTGACGGGGATTAGCCTCTGCAGTGCAGGTTTGGGCAATTTCTTCTTTTAAGGCGTGTACATTTTCCCCGGTTAAGGCGTTGACACAAGGGGATTCCGGATCAAACCCTGAACCACAGGAGCCGGATTTATTGTATACAACTAAATATTGTACGCCGGTTTCTACAAACAGGTTTAATAATTCCCGGTCGTCATCTGTCATTTCTTCGCCTACGCCAATTATCAGTATGGCAAAGTCTGTTTTGCGCAAGATATTACGGGCTTTTTTTATCCGCTGCGCCCCAAGCTGGCCCTCGTCGTCAATGCCCGGGGTGTCTACGAGTACAACAGGCCCTATGGGCAACAGTTCCATGGTTTTGTAAACCGGGTCTGTTGTTGTGCCCTTTGTGGGCGAAACAATGGCAATTTCCTGCCCGGTAATGGCGTTTAGCAAGCTGGATTTACCGGCGTTGCGCCTGCCAAAAATGCCTATGTGCAGCCGCTCGCCCCGGGGTGCTTTATTTATCATTGTCAATCTCTCCTTCCGGCAGTTGCAGTATTTATCAGGCTTTCGCCAAGTTTTTGGGTATCGCTGTTCGCATAGTCCTTTAAATATTCCCGCAATGTTTTTATAGCGTTTGGGTTGCAGTAATTTTGTATTTGTCCGGATTTACACAGTTCCATAAAATGCTCCCCTACCCGTCCTTCCTTGTAGCAGGCGGTGCAAAAACTGGGGATGTGTCCGCTTTCCATCAGCCAGTATACAACTTCCTCTAAAGTGCGGTTGTCGCTGGTTGCAAATTGGCGGGTTTCGGCTTCTTCCTGTTCGTACCCGCCAACGCTTGTACGGGAACCACCGCTTATTTGCGTTACACCAATATCCAGCAAGGCCTTGCGGCATTGCTCATTTTCCCGTGTGGACACGATTATACCTGTGTACGGCACGCTTACCCGAAGGCAGGCGATAATTCTTGCAAACGCGGCATCGTCAACTTCATTAAACCTGCGGATACGGGGCACACTTATGGTGTGAGGCCCGACACCGTATACGGCTTCCAGGTGTTCCGCATGCATTAACATGGCGGCAAACTCGTAACGGTAGTCTGCCAGGCCAAACAGGACGCCTATTCCCACATCGTCCAAGCCGCCTTCCATTGCCCGGTCCATAGCTTCCGTGTGCCAATTGTAGCAGGATTTTGGCCCCGTTGGGTGGAATTTTTCATAAGTCCCCCGGTGGTAAGTTTCCTGAAACAAAATGTATGTGCCGATATTAGCGTTGCTAAGCTTTTTATAGTCTTCTACGGTGGCTGCGGCGAGGTTTACGTTTATTCGCCGTATCGCGCCGTTTTTATGCTTTATGCCGTAAATAGTTTCGATAGATTCTAAAATGTACTCAATGGACGCGTGGGTTGGGTGTTCGCCCGCTTCTATTACAAGCCGTTTGTGGCCCATATCCTGCAAGGCGATAACCTCACGCTTTATATCGTCTTGGGAAAGTTTTTTCCGCGTCATTTTTTCATTGGACGCGCGGTACGGGCAGTAAACGCAGCCGTTTACGCAGTAATTTGAAAGGTACAACGGCGCGAATAATACAATCCTGCGGCCGTAAAGGTCCTGTTTAATTTGACGTGCAAGGGTGAAGACTTCCGTTTCTTGCCCCGCTGTTAGTAAAAGCGTCGCTTCCCGGTGGTTAAGCCCCTTTTTGTCCCTTGCCTTTTGCATTATTTCATTTATTAGCCCGTGATTACTTGCATTTTCCTCTGCCCAGGCCAAAGTAGCTATAATCTCATCGTGGTTGATAAAATCCGCGGCATTTTTTGATTTCACATCATATGGCAACATAATCCCCCCTTGCGGTAATAACTTCATAGCCAATGACTTGCATTTGTTTGTCTATTTTTTCCCTTGCATTTTGCGGCTCGTCTTCCGTACCAATTTTACTGTCGTACAACAGATATTTTTTTCGTGTATCCACCGGCGACAAGTTTGGCATTACTACATTTGCCCCGGCCAAAATCCCCATTTCCCGCCCTTTTTCGTGAATACTGCCAAGGGCTGTTGTGGCAGGAAGCAGTAGGTTGGGCTTCATAAGGCGTAAAATGGCCAGCGCGTTTAATGTCAAGTTTAAACCGCCTGCCTGCTCGTTGGCAAAAGGCGTGGCACTGTGGGGTATAAACGGCCCAATCCCCACCATGGCAGGGTCCAGCTCTTTGATAAACAGAAAATCTTCCACAATATTGTCCGGTGTCTGCCCCGGGGAGCCAATCAAAAACCCACAGCCTACCTGAAAGCCTATTTCTTTCAAATCACGCAAGCATTTTTTGCGGTTTTCCGGTGACATATTTGCCGGGTGAAGAGAGTTGTAATGGTGAATATTCGCTGTTTCGTGCCGCAGTAAATATCTGTCTGCCCCGGCGTCAAACAGGCGTTGGAAGCTTTCCCGGCTGCGCTCCCCTACGGAAAGTGTAATTGCGCAATCCGGATAAGTTTCGCGGATATTACCGATTATTTCGGTTAGTCTGTCATCTGTATAATAGTCGTCCTCGCCGCCTTGCAGCACAAAAGTGCGAAAACCCATACCGTACCCGGTTTGGCAGCATTCCATAATTTGCTCCATGCTAAGGCGGTACCGCTGCACACCGGTATTTCCGCTGCGCAGCCCACAATAATAACAGTTATGTTTACAGTAATTTGTAAATTCTACTAGCCCGCGTATAAAAATCTTTTTACCGTAAACTCGCTGCTGCGCTTCTCTCGCCCGTTGGTGCAGATATGAGTTTTCACATTCTGCGGATAAAAGTTCTTTAAACTCCTCCGCAGAAAGCACACGGTTCTGCGCCAATTTATCTACAAGTTCCCTCACTTTGAATACACCGCCTTTGCGTTTACGCCGCTTAGGCGGCCAATTTTGCCCGACAGCGCGCTTATAACATCGTGCGGCGCGTCCACAACTATGCTGATTATATTTATCATCCGCTGGCGGTACGGCAGCCCCATGCGCCCGATAATGTACGGTGCGTATTCGTGCAAAATATTGTTTACAGCCGTCGCGCTTTCAATGTCTTCTACAATAATCGCGATTACGGCAACTCTTGTTTCCATGTGTATTCTCCTGTCTGTATTTGATTTTTATTTTTGAATTTTTCAACCGGTCGGATTTTCTTACCAGTTGATAAAGCTGTACGATTACATAAAGGGCAAAAAAATATGCGCCCGTAATTTTAGGCGCACATTGTCTAAAAAGCTCCCGGTTGTACAGGGCTTTAAGTTTTAGATATTTGCACCTTTTGCCTCGAGTTGTGTGTAACAAGTCTTGGCCTTAGGAGTGGGTTTGGGGTTATTATAACACTTATTTGTGTAGTTGTCTTCTTATTTCGCTTGATGGCGTAATACGGCCTTCACTTAAATCGGCCAGCCCTTTTTCCATCTCAATATTAAACTGTGATTCCGACAGTGTAGCATAATTAAGCGGATCTTTTTTGGGTATCTTTACTTCAAACGGGATTTCATTTTGCAGTACAATTTGGTGTAGCGTTTTCACATTTGCCATTAGAACCTCTAATCTACTCTGTATATTGGAGTACTTATGTTGAAATCCCAAACATTGACATCTCGGATATTCATACATACCCTCCTTGCCCTTATCGCTCTATTATATAATCGCCTTTCAGATAAGCTTCGTAGTTTGCGCAATTCTTATAATTATTTAAATTGCAGCAATAATCATTTTTGCAACTACCACTTCTGTCTGCGTCAGAGTCCCAAGGAACTACTTTGCATTTGTTTGTATTGTAATCGTAAAATGGACACATGGGACTATATTATTTTACCAATTAAACTAAGACTCTCAAAAGTTATAGCCTGCTACACTAAATAGCAACAACTTACACTTAGCACAAACGTCACCTTCTTTTGCATAAAGTCCAAGTGCAGTATTACCGAAAATATGACCCATAGGGCTTTGATATCCACGGGAGTCTAGAAATTCTTCAAGCGTATTACTTTGACTTCCGTTACTCATACTATGTCGCGCTTTACGACATGAGGTACAAAAATCATATTTTGACAATTTTGTTGTTGGGCTTGACATATGGCATCTTCCTTCCGACATAATAAATAAAATTTGATATATCTAAGATTTTGTCCTACTAAACGGAACGTCAACATATTCTTTTTGTAATTTGCTATGGCATCAATATTGCCACACATTTGCGTAAATTGCAATACAAAAACGATTAAACGAATAAATATTTTTTTCAACTGGTCTCAAAATTGGACCAGTTGAAAAATTCACAAAAAAAATGCACCCTTAAGCTACAGGTGCATTGTTAATAATTATCAAAAAATTTTCTACCTTGCACACAATCCATAAATACAACTACAAAACCTAATCCATCTCTACAACCCTTGCCACATTACCGCCACACTTCGTACACTTACCACTAATGATAATGTCATTTTGGGCATTTTCTATGGTGTATTCTTTAACCGAAGTTAACTTACATTTGACGCAGTATACATTATTAAGTATTTTTGTTTGTAATTTGTGAGGTATCTTATTCCACCTGTCTTCCGGCGGGGCTTCTTCCACGGTTTTATCACGGCAGTATTTCGCCTTCAACATTTGCGGTTGCGGAAATGGTTTTTCTGCGTCAAATGTCCAGATATCCAACTCTCCGTCATATCCGCATACTCCACATCGCGGCGAATTCACAAGTGGCATTACTGCCTCTTCGTCTTCTGCATTCCCGGCGCATTCGTCACAAAGCATGTCGCCTTCCCAAGCATTTACTGCTGTTGCCGGTGCGTTGCATTGCCAACATTTATACTCCGGCGGCACATTGCGCGCAAGAAGCTGTACTTTTTCATGCTGTTTTGGCCGATAAATTTCATCGATAACGGTAATGAGTATCTCTGTTGTAGAGCCGAAATCATACTCGTATAAAAGTGTGGCCCCTATTGGCAGCGCGGATATTTTTCGAGATTTACCAAACACGCCCCCACCCATGCGGAATTGGCTCAGGTGACCGCAACATTCGCACCAAATTTCCCGCAGAAAATTGTCCACAGCAGCCATTGTCGCGTCAAAGGCTACAGTAAAAAGAAGCCAGTAGTCTTTATCATACACCCCTTCGGCGCGGAAAATGTAACAACGTTCATCTCCGCTTTTATGCTCTTTCAAAACATGATTTTTGATTGTTACTTTTCCTGCGGTTTTACCGCAAATAAAGCAATTGCCATTTGAAGCTGCCATAATAATTCAGTCCTTTCTTGTTTCGTCCCTACCTAAACAACGCCGCTACCCTTGGCACCACGTAGCCGCTGCCGCCACGGCCCTGTACGCCTTCTACCATGGAAACCACCAGCAGCGGATTTTCTTCGTCTTCGTCGGTGGTAAGCAGCACAAACCAGCCAAGTTCTTCGCCGCCTTCGTCATATTGCGTTAGCTTTAACTCTGCGGTGCCTGTTTTACCGGCCAAGGTTACCCCGGGGATTCTGGCGTTTCTGCCGGTGCCTTCCTCTATGGAAAATATTAAGCTGTCAAGGACAATTCTTGCGGTTTCCGGCGAAAAAGCGTTGGGCTTCCACACGGTTGGCAACGCGGTACCTGAGTAAATAAGACGAGGGGCCAAAATGTTGCCGTCGTTTATAAAGGCCGCGTAAATTGCCGCCAGGTGGACGGGGTTAACTAAAATTTCGCCTTGGCCGTAGCCGCTGTCGGCCAGCTGAATGTCTGTCCTAAATGAGTCGGTTGTGGAAATTATGGAGGAAAACAGCCCGTATTCAAAGGGTATCCGCTCTCCAAAGCCAAAATCTCTTAGGCCGCTTTCGAATGTGTCCGCACCTATTCGCAGGGTGGCTTTGGCAAAATATATATTGTCGGACCAGGCCATGGCATTGTTAAGGTTTGCAGGGCCGCTGTACTGGGTTACAGTTGTTACAAAAAACCTGCCCCAGCTTTCGTCCTGCTGCCAACGCCGCCCGCTTGGGCCAAAATCTTCATTGGCTGTAAACGCGCCTGTGTCTATGCCTATGGCGGCGGTTATGGCTTTCATTGTGGAGCCCGGGCTGAATGTGGCCCTAAAGCGGTTAAACATGGGAAGGTTTGGGTTTTCGTTAAGGGAAGCCCATGTGGCGGCAGGCATACCGCGAACAAAATCATTTGGGTCGTAGGTTGGCGTACTTACAAGGGCCAAAACTTCGCCTGTAAGGGGGTTCATGGCTACAGATGCACTGTTATCTGTGCGAAACTGCTCGTAAAGCCGTCTTTGAATATTAGCATCAATAGTAAGCCATATGTCACTGCCGTTTACCGCAGGGGTTCGCGCCAGCGTTACCGTCCTGTTGCCGCTGCTGTCTACAACAAAAATTTCGCGGCCGTCTATGGCCCGTAACTGGGATTCGTATATTCTTTCAAGCCCGGCACGGCCAATTACGCTGTTCATGTGATAACCTTCGTCACGTAACGCTTCAAGCTCTTCGGCGTTTATGTTTTGGATGTAACCTACCAAATGCGCCGCACTGCGGCCCAGCGGATAATAACGCACGGTGGTACTGTTTATCAGAACACCCTGAACCGTTAGTAAATCATTTATCAAGTCCTGCGCGTCACGGGAAATTGTCCGCAATAGAACGAATGTATCTTCTCTTACATAGGAAGCACCAAGCCGCCTTTGTACGGCTTCCGGCGTCATATTCAGCAGCTCTGCCACACGGGCAATGTCTTCTTCCTGTTCGTTGTCGCCTTCCCGCAGCCTGCCGGGTACAAGCCCAACTTGAGAAGCGGGCCCCGGGCCTGCCAGCATTTGACCGTTCCTGTCAAAAATACGGCCCCGCTCGGCAGGTAAGCTGGCAACCCGCACCCTGTCGTCATTGCCAAGTTCCGGGAAAATCATTTGCGGGTTCCACTGCAGCCTGTACACATTCTCGCTGTCCAACTCAAAAATGGCTTGACGACTGTGGGAAATTTCCCCCGCCACGGTGTTCATAGTAAGGCTGTAATTAACAAACCTACGGCCCGGCCGCTCGGGTAGTTCGTACATTTCGCTAACCGTAACAACAATATTTGCGGCACCAATGCCTTCGTATATGCCCCGGTTTCGCTGCACAAAATCTTCTTGGCTTATGGATTCCCGGCTTATTGCGGTAAGCATTTGATACATCTCTTCAAACCGGCCATGCTCTACGTGGTCGAAGTACAACCTTAGCAAACGGTCCGGTGGAATTGGCTCGGCGGCGGGTAATTCTACAACCGGGTCATCATCTTGTGCTGCGGACGAAAGCGGCGCAGACAAAGACGGCCCTGCCGACGGCGGACGCAGCATAACTGCGGCAAACCCGGTTACAGAGGCTGCCGCAACTACAAATATAGCTATAACGCTTAGATGAAATTTTAATTTTCGTGCGGCCCTGGCCTTGCGGCGCGCTTGTAAATCATTATGCATATGCTTTCTCCTAAAATTTCAGCCCTTTTAGCGCGGCAAACGCGTTATTTTTTTCCTCTTTTTTGTCTTTTTTGTTCATGTTGTCCATGAAAGCCTGTATGTCCCTTTTAGACATGGCATTTTTCTCTTCCGCCTTGCGCTTCTCGAAGGATTCATATTTCTCTCTGTGGCCGCAGATGCAAACTACTTTACGGCCTTCCCCTTCGCCTACAATTTTTAAGAATTTGCGGCATTTGGGGCATTGGGACCGTATGGACAGGGACACATTTATCCGCTCGTTACACTCACGGTCTTGGCAGACCAGCATTTCGCCTTTTTTGCCCGCCACCTGTAGCATAAACATGCCGCATACAGGGCATCTGGTAGAGCTTAAATTATCGTGGCGGAAAGTTTGGGTGCTGTTTTTTATTTCCATAATAAGCTCTGATGTATACTTTCGTATATCCAGCAGAAATTTATCTTTTCTTGCTTGTCCTTTTGA
The DNA here is from genome assembly GCA_009786175.1 of Bacillota bacterium. The sequence goes on from WQTQ01000209.1 coordinate 17,697, forward strand.
TATGCCTTGAAGAATTTGCTCCCAATTACCTGTAAGCTCCGGGGATTTTAAATCTTTTGGCACAAGGGTAAGCAGCTGCCTGCCCTTGGATGTGGACAGCACGTCATTGCCGCGCTTTTCTATAAGAAAATTGTCGTACAGCTTTTCTATAATGTCCGCGCGGGTGGCAACAGTGCCAAGACCCCCCGTTTGTTCCAGGGTTTCTGCCAGGGCTCTGTCCTTGGTGTCCATATACTTGGCAGGGGACTCCATGGCAGAAAGCAGCGTCGCCTCGTTAAACGGCGATGGCGGGCTTGTTTTACCTTCTGTTAATTTCATACCATTTATAGGGATAGTTTGAAACCGCTTTAGATTTGGCAAAGCTTGGTCATCGCCGTCGTCATCTTCATCATCGCCCATATAAACGGCTTTGTAACCCTGGGAAATTACGACTTTGCCCTTTGCGGTAAAAATTTCGTTGTTAATTTTCACTTTAATGGTGGCATTTTCGTATTCATATGGCGGATAAAATACAGACAAAAACCTGGTTACTACCAAGTCGTAAATTTTCCGTTCTTTTTCGTTTAGGGAAGATAAGTTAACAGGATGCTCTGTTGGAATTATGGCGTGGTGGTCGCTTACTTTGGCGTCATTTACATAGTTAGAGCCAAGACGCGTAGAAGTACGCAAGATATGGGTACACATTTTTGCGTAGGGCGGCACTTGGCATGCTTTCAATCGTTCCGGCAGGGTTGGCACAATGTCGCTGGAAAGGTACCGGGAGTCTGTACGGGGGTATGTCAGCACTTTATGCTCTTCGTAAAGCCGCTGCATAATGGAAAGTGTATCTTTTGGGGAATAGCCAAACCGCTTGTTTGCGTCCCGCTGAAGCTCGGTTAAGTCGTATAACTGAGGGGCGTATTTCTTCTTTATAGTTTTGTCAACTTCCGTAACGGTGCCTTCCCTGACAGTTTTCAGCTGCGCAAGCAAGCCGTCAATTTTGCCTTTGTCAAAGCACCTGGAAGAATTATTGGCCCGGTCCTGCCAAGTTAGGCGGACATTGCCGGTGTGGGCAACAAGCCCGTAGTATGGCTTTGGCACAAAGCTGCGTATTTCTTCCTCCCGTTTAACGATTATCGCCAATGTAGGCGTTTGCACCCTGCCGCAGGAAAGCTGGCTGTTGAATTTTGTGGTTAAGCAGCGGGTGGCATTAATGCCCACAAGCCAGTCCGCTTCCGCACGAGCCTTTGCAGAGTCCGCAAGACTGACATACTGCCTGCCGTCTTTCAGGTTTTGAAACCCTTCACGGATGGCCTTGTCTGTAACCGAAGAAATCCACAGTCTTTTTATGGGCTTGTGGCACTTTGCTTTCTCGATAATCCAGCGGGCCACAAGTTCCCCTTCCCGCCCGGCGTCGGTGGCAATTACTATATCAGAAACGTCCTTACGCAGCAGAAGGTCTTTAACCGTTTTGTACTGCTTGGATGTTTGGGGGATTACGGTCAGACGCAGTTCTTTTGGCATAATCGGTAAGTCGTTTATATCCCAGGTTTTATATTTTTTGTCGTACTCCTCCGGATCTGCCAGGGTTACCAAATGGCCTAAAGCCCAGGTAACGATGTGTTTCGGCCCTTCAATATAACCGTTATTTCCGCCCCTGCAGCCCAGTACGCGGGCAATATCTTTGCCTACGGATGGTTTTTCCGCAAGTACAAGTGTTTTCATATGTCATTCTCCTTACGTTTGTCTTAATACAGTATATTACATTTACGAACTTGTCTGCAACCATTCATGTTGTTATATTTTTCGTTATATTTTTCGCCATTGTTTTGCTTTTCCGGAAAACTTGGTATACAATTACATTGTACCACGAAAAAAACACAGGAGGTATTAACCATGAAAGAAAAAGTGTTGGAATGTATGAAAGAAGCCGGAAAACCCGTTAGTGCCGGTGAGTTGGTTAAGCAATTTGGCCTGGACAAAGCCGAGGTGGATACCGCTTTCAAAGAGTTAAAAAAAGAAGGTTTGATTGTATCCCCTGTGCGCTGCAAGTGGGAACCCGCAAACAAATAAGTTGTTTCGCTTCCACCCCCTGATATCAGGGGGTGGGATTTTATAGCGCGCTCGCGCTTGAATTGGAGAATGCTAATGTTTAGAATAGGCTGTCACATATCGTCATCCAAGGGCTTTCTTGCAATGGGGAAAGAAGCCTTGGCAATAAAAGCAAACACGTTTCAATTTTTTATGCGCAACCCGCGAGGCGGGGCGGTAAAACCCCTAGACCTTGCGGATGTAGAAGCATTCCGTCAGCTTGCCGCAGAAAATGATTTGCGGCTATTGCTTGGTCACGCCCCATACACCGTCAACCCATGTGCAGAGAAAAAGCATCTTAGGGAATTTGCCTACGATGTTATAAAAGACGATTTATCCCGGCTACAGCACATCCCCGGCAGTTTGTACACATTTCACCCGGGCAGCCATGTACAGCAGGGCATGGAAGCGGGAATTGCTTTAATAGCGGAACTGCTGAACAATGTACTGGAACCCGGACAAAAAACTACCGTACTTCTTGAAACCATGTCGGGCAAAGGCACAGAAATTGGCGGAAATTTTCAAGAATTACAGGATATAATCGCAAAGGTGAGGTTGCAGGAGCATATTGGCGTATGTTTTGACACTTGCCATGTTTACGACGCAGGCTACGACATAGTAAACAACCTTGACGGCGTACTTGAGGAATTTGATAAAGTGATAGGGCTGGACAAGCTAAAGGCAATCCACCTTAACGACAGCAAAAACCCCATCGCAAGCCACAAAGACAGGCATGAAAAAATTGGTGACGGCCATATCGGGCTGGAAGCTTTTGCGCGGGTCATCAACCACCCCGTGCTAGAAGATGTACCCTTTTACTTGGAAACGCCAAATGATATGGAAGGTTACGCCCTGGAAATCGCGCTGTTAGAAGAGCTTCGCAATGCATAAACTTGCAGGCCTACACGCTAACTGATACAATGACCCGTAGAAAATTAACCGCACGAAAGGTACAATCATGAGAAAAATTGTCATCGCCCTGCCTAAAGGTAAAAGACTTTTGCCCCAAGCCTATGAATTTTTTAAATCCGCAGGATATTCTTCTGCAGAGCTTAAAAATGAAATTAATAAAAGCCGGTGGAAACAGCTGGAATTCACAAGCGACTGCGCAACTGTTGTGTTCCTGCTTGTTCGCATAGCGGACATACCACAGTATGTAGACAGAAACTGGGCAGACATTGGCGTCTCCGCCTTTGATTGCTACCGGGAGTACGAGCTTTCCAGTGTTTCGTCAAACAATTCCATGCGCGGTGACAATTTTTTGTCGGACTTGTTCCCGGATTTAGGGCTTTGCGGAAGCTCCCGTTTTTGCGTGGCAGGCTTCCCGGAGGGTTTGGATTTTTATAATAAATGCAAAAAAAACCATGACAAAATTCTTACGGTTGCCACCCAGCATCCAAATATCGCGTCCAATTACTTTGCCGGAAAAGGGATACTTGCAGATGTTGTAACCGTAACCGGCTCTACGGAGATAATGCCCAAACACGGCGGCGTAGACGCTATTTTTGACATAGTGGAAACAGGTGTGGCCCTAAATGAAAGCGGCCTTATAGTTTACGAAGAAGCGTTGCCAATACAGACAAAAATTTTGGTTAGCAGGGCAGCGTTAAAGTATGACGAAAACGTAGGGAAACTGTTGGAAATATTGAAACAGCACAAAATATAAAGCGCGCTTGCGCGCGTGTTTCGTAAAGAGCAATTTTCTAGAGCAAATAAAGCGCGAGGTGTTTGCAATGTTAAAAGTTGTTATGATGAGACATAGTGAAGCAGATTATTCTTTTGTTGAAGCAAGAAATTACATTGGCCATGGATGTGAACTGGCGCAGTTGACTGAAAATGGCATACGAATTGCCGAAAAAGTATCTCTTGACAGCAGGCTGGATGATGCTGACATTATTGCTTCTTCCCCATATACCAGAGCCTTGCAGACAGCAGCGATAATATCTAAAAATAGACAGCTAGATATAAAAGTTGAGTTGGGTCTACACGAATGGATGCCCGATTTAACTTTTAGAACCGGCGGCAAGGAGACTGCCGATAGAGCCGCGGCATTATTTTACCAAAATAAAGGTTTATGCCCAAAGGACAGCGAAATCAAGTACGAAAATATTGATGACCTATCTATTCGTGCAAAAGAATCTCTATTGAAATATATGGAGTACGATAAAATTATTGTGGTAACACATGGGATGCTAATGAATCTGTTTGTATCAGCACCGAAGATACCTTTTTGCGGGATATATGAAATAGATTTTGATGAGTCTTATACATGCAGGCGATAATATAATTTTTTCTTCCGGAGGTGCCAAATGCAACCATTTAAATTAAACACCGATTTATTAAAAGTCACAAACAGACAAGCCGAAACCAGCACCGCAATAATGGAAACCGTCCGCGAAATTTTAAGCGACATTAAAGCCAACGGCGATGCTGCTCTTAGGCAATACATAGAAAGGTTTGACGGCTATACAGGCACTTCTCTGCTTGCAAGCCCGGATGAAATTGTCGCAGGCGTCCGCAACGCGGGTGAAGAGTTCATGGGTATTTTGCAGCGGGCCGCGGCACAAATAACAGAGTACCATACAAACCAAACAGAAAAGTCTTGGGGCATTTACAAAGACAACGGCGTAATATTGGGGCAGCTTGTACGTCCCCTTTCCCGTGTCGCTCTTTACGTGCCCGGCGGCACCGCGGCACTGCCTTCCACCGTGCTTATGACAGCAATACCCGCACAGCTTGCCGGGGTGGAAGACCTTGCAATTTTCACCCCTGTAAAAGCAGACGGCAAAGTGCCGGATGTGATACTTGCGGCAGCAGCCTCCTGCGGTATTAACAAAATATACAAAATCGGCGGCGCGCAGGCAATAGCCGCGGCGGCCTACGGCACAGAAACCATAGAAAAAGCCGACAAAATAGTCGGCCCGGGCAATATTTATGTGGCCACGGCAAA
>WQTQ01000210.1 GCA_009786175.1 Bacillota bacterium
CTAAAAGAAAAGGACATGGACAGCTTAAAAATTCTTCTTGCAAGCGCGGAAGAAGCAGAAATTTTAAACTTATTTCACGAACTGTCAGCTAACGAGCAAGTAATTGTATTCAGGTTACTTGCAAAAGATGTAGCCTTGTCTGTGTTTGAAGAGTTGGACACAGACGACCAGTACAATTTGTTGCGTTCATTTACAGATGCCCAGGCAATAGAAATGGTAAACGAACTTGCCCCGGACGACCGCGTAAGGCTGTTGGACGAACTGCCCGCATCTGTAGCAAAAAAATTATTGGCGGCAATTTCACCGGAAGAACGTGAAATGACAAACTTGTTAATGGGCTATGGCGTGCAAACCGCCGGCCGCATTATGACACCCGAGTATGTACACTTGCACAAAGGTATTACAGCCGCAGAAGCACTGGAAAAAGTAAAAATTGACGCGGCCGACAAAGAAACAATTTACAATGTATTTATAACCGACGATAAGAAAAAGCTGGAAGGCGCGATTTCCCTTCGCGACTTGCTGGTTGCCAAGCCGGACGCCAAAATCGAAGACATAATGAAAAAGGCAAACGTAACCGTTTTTACCGACACAGACCAGGAAGAGGTTGCCCGCCTTTTAAAGAACCTGGACTGGCTTGCAATCCCTGTTGTGGACAAAGAAAACCGCCTGGTAGGTATTGTAACAATTGACGACGCGCTGGACATTTTAGAAGATGAAGCCACCGAGGACATTCTAACATCTGCGGGTATTTTTGCTAACAAGGAAGAAAACCGCAGCGAAACTCTTATAAGAGGCGGCTTGTGGGCAGTTTTAAAAGTGCGTATGCCATTCCTGTTTATCACCATTGTTGGTGGTATGCTTGCTGCAATTGTGCTTGACGGCTTTGAAGAAATTCTTGAAGCAGTTGTTTTTGTCGCGTTTTTTATTCCACTGATAATGGACATGGGCGGCAGTGTAGGCACACAATCTTCTACAGCTTTTGCCCGTGGTGTAGTACTTGGCCATATTAATATGAGCAAATTTTTTAGGCACTTGGCAAAAGAAGTTTTTATCGGTTTTAGTATTGGTCTTATAGCCGGTTTTATTTCCGGTGCCATAGCCTTTGCTTGGCAAAGAGACATAATGCTGGGGCTTGCGGTTGGTGTTTCTTTGGGGCTTACTGTAACAATTGCGGCAACATTAGGCTTCTTGGTTCCGTTTGTTTTAATGAAGCTTAACGCAGACCAAGCAGCCGGGGCCGCGCCCATAATAACAACTGTAAAAGACATATCCGGCATTTTAATTTATTTTACAGTTGTAAGCATTTTCTTGGCGGGCATGATTACTGCCGCCACAGACTATGAAATTCTTTCCGTACGTGTACAATCCGGCGGTTTCTATTTTGAACTTGATCCGGAAAATGAAACGGCTACCGTAGTGGGCCGGACAGAAGATAACTTGGACATTGTCATCCCCGACGAAATTATGGTTATGGGTGAAGTGTTCACCGTAGTAGAAGCAGCGGGCAACACATTTGGAGAAAATCAGCTGCCATATTTGGAATATACCACCCCCTGATATCAGGGGGGGGTTGACAACTATTATAAATACATATATTCTCTCTCAAATATATAATTCCGAAAAGGAGGAGTTTACATGGCCGGTCTAAAACTAAACTCTAACGCCGGTGTTAAAGAAGGTGTACGCTGGGGTTATGCCCTGGGCTGGTACGGCGAGTTTTTGACATTGGACGAAGACCCGCTTCCGGCAAAACTGAAATTCCTAAAAAAGTACGGCTTCAAAAACACCCACACTTCCGTTAATGAAATCAATCAGTTAAGCGACGCGCAAAAGGATGCAGTATTCACCTATTTGGCAGAAAATGATCTTGATTTAATGCCGGGTGTGGGTTTTGATTTTATTGGCGTTTCGGAAGATGAAGCAAAAAGAAAGACCGAAGAGCAGTTGGAGTTTTTGACTAAATACACTCCCCTGCTTCGCAACCGTCTTTGCCATACGGGGTTAAACGCGGGCCACCGCTTCGACGGTATGCGGCCTGTAGAGCAAACTTTGGAAATGCTTTCCGACCGTATGGCGGCTTTGGCAGAAGGCTGCGCTCAGGTAGGCACACCCCTTTGCGCGGAAAACCACGGCGACTACTATGTTTCCGACATAGTCAAACTCTGCCAGCTAACACCGCATTTGTACCTGTTCCTAGACACAGGCAACACCTACTTATTGGGTGAAAAGCCCCTTCCCGCCTTTTACGAAGCGGCCCCTTACACTGTGGGTACACACTTTAAGGACCAGCGGGTACAACCCCGCCCGGAAGCATACCCATTGCATTTTGAAGTGGGTAATTCAGACTTAGGCGGCGGCATGGTGCCTTTGCGCGAATGTTGGGACATTTTAATGAAATACGCCCCGGACCCTAAAAACCTTACCATGATGTTTGAAATGTTCCCGCCGCCGGGTATGGACCCTATTACATGCCTGGAAAATTCCATCGCCTTTGTAAAAACCTTTCGCGGCTGCAATTTATAACAAGGGGGTAAATTATGAGCAATCTTTCAGTTGCGGTTGTGGGCTTAAATATGGGCCGGGCGCACCTTGAAACATATAAACAACTGCCCGAATACAAGCTGGCAGCAATATGCGATATAAATGAAGAATTGGCTAAAGAAACTTCCGCCAAATATGATAACGTCCCCTACTTCCTAAACTACGAGGAAATGCTGGCCAAGGCCAAGCCCGATGTGGTGTGTGTAGTAACACCCACGGCCCTGCACTGTGAAATGACGCTGCAGGCCATAAACGCGGGAGTAAAGGGCGTTTACTGCGATAAGCCCATAGCCGTAAATATGGCAGAAGCACGGCTAATGGAAAAAGCGGCCAAGGAGAAAAGCATTCCTGTTGTAATTGGCCACCAGCGGCGGGTTTCCGCCCCGTATACGGCCATGCGCAAGGCCATTACCGATGGCCTGATTGGTGATGTGTACCTGATTAGGGGCATTTGTGCAGGAGACATACTTTCCGACGGAACCCACACTGTAGACAGCCTTCTGTTCCTAAACGGGGATTGCGATATTTCCTGGGTGGCAGGGCAAATTTTCCGGGGGCCAAAGGCAAGCGCGGAAGAAAAAGCAAAAAACCCATATGCCTATGTAGGTACCCGCTTTGGCCACAACGTAGAGCGCAGTGCCACGGCAAGTTTCCAAATGTCCAACGGCGTGCGCTGCGAAATACTGTGCGGCGATCAATTAATTATGCCCGGGCGTTTTTACCAGGACATCGAAGTTTTTGGCACCAAGGGAAGACTGTGGCGTAACAACGATTCTTCTTCCCCGCCCGTAAGTATCAACACCACCGGGGAATGGAAAGAGCTGCCCGCTACAGACCCTACAGGCATTTACGACAGCGGCCTTTTCAACGCCCACCGTTATTTTGCCCAATCAATTTTTGAGGGGACACCGCACCTAATGTCACTGGAAATTTCCATGAAGGGGTTTGAGGCGGTAATGGCCATTTACGAGTCTGCCAGAACCAACACAATAATTTATCCGCCGCTTCAACAGGATGAATACCCGCTGGATGTCCTATTAAGAGAGCGAGGTGACATATGATTTTATGCTCCAGTTCCGTCCGAACCTCCGTTTCCTTAGAAGAAGCATTGGCCGCCATAAGCGGCGCGGGGTTTACAGACGTAGACATACTTGCCATCAATACATGGTGCCACATTAACCCTGCCCATCTTGCGGCAGATTTTGACGCAGTTACAACCCGCGTAGAGGAACTTCTAATCAAAAACCGGCTTAACATGCGCGCCATGAACATCGGATTTTCCCATCAAATGCACGACCGCAGACCAGAATCTGTCCGGCAAAACTTAGCGGAATGCGAGGCCCTTTGCCGCTTTATGAGACACTTTGGCGCAGCTGCGGCGGCCCTTCAGCCCCTGCAAAACGACCCATTACGGGACAAGCAGGAAGTGCTGGACGACTGCATTCTTTCTTTAAATGAATACTACGAATGCACCCACCGCCACGGGATAAAACTTGGGCTGGAACTGCACGTTAGCAGCCCATTCGAAGACTTGGATGCCATGAGGTATCTGTTCAATATAATCCCGGACGCAGGGGTTGTTTACGACCCGTCACATTTCACTTCCCAAGGCATGGACCTTAGGGAAAGCGAATTTATTATCAAAAACTCTGTCCATTCCCATTTAAGGGACTCTGGCCCCGGCAATATTCAAGCCCCCCTTGGCAAAGGGGCCGTTGATTTTAGCTGGGTTGCGGAAAAGCTTAGCGAATACGGATACAAAGGGCATTTTTCGATAGAGTACTTGGACAACGGGGAATGGGACGCGCTGGAAGAAGCGGTAAAGATGAAGCAGCTAGTACAAAAATATACAGTATAAGGAGTGTAGGGAATGAAAGAAAAAACACAGTTAAGGATTGCACCATTGTTACTGGCACTTGTAATGGTCTTCGGGCTTGGGGGTAACATCGTACTTGCCCAAAGTAATGCCTATGAAGACATAGTACAGTGGGAGCATTACGCAAGTCATGGTTACAGTAGTGTAGATGTTGACCACCTAAACGTTATAGGTGAAGAAGACATGTTTTTTGACCCCTTGGCAGAGCAGGCAATTAGAAACATGCTGGGTAAAAACGAGTTTTCGACACTTACAATGACATTGGGCGCGCCTGTTGGGCCGGTGGGTTTTGAACCGGAAGATTTAATGAATCCCAACGAAATTGTAGAAATTGCAGTTCAGTTTGTTACACCGCCTTATGTGGCACTGCGCCTTATGGAAGAGCATAACATGCCGCATATCCGCATGTTTGCAGACATGCCGCATCAGCAAACCGCACTGTCTGCCCATGATACATTTTTTCAGCAGCTTGGCAGCATACCAACCCCGTTTGGCAGTGGCGGAGTCGAAATTGTAAGCGCGCACTACCGCTTATTCAACGGCATTTACATGAATGTACCTGCCCGTATGGTAGAACAAATTGCCGCATTGCCGGAAGTTTTTGCAGTCTATCCGCACCTTACTTACACAGCGCAGCGTATGCCTTGGGACGAAGAAGAAGTTTGCGACAGCTTTATGCGCGAAGCTTTAGAGCTGTTTGACATGCCAAGGATCCATGACGAAGACGGAATGAACCTTCATGGCCGCGGCGCACGTGTTGCCGTTTTGGATACGGGTATAGACTATAACCATCCTGTATTTGTTCCGTTTCAAAATGAACATGGCCGTGTTACCGGCTGGTGTTTCATACGCAACAACGACAATGTAATGGAAGCCAGTTTTGAAGAATGGCGCGTATCCGGGCAGCCAATGTACAATGCTGCAGGCCGCAGATGGATTACAATGCACGGTACACATGTTGCCGGTATTATTGCCGCCATGGCACCGGGTATTACAATGTCACACTACCGTGTTCTTGGGCCTTACGGCTCGGGCGCGGCAGCAAATACAACTTCGGCACTGGAGCGTGTTCACACGGCTTTGTACGACGTAGTTAACCTCAGCCTTGGTTCAACACCGGGCAGCCATCCTTGGGGGCCAAACGTACAGGCAATTAACCTAATGGTTATGGACGGCATTATCGCCGTTATTGCCGCAGGCAACAGTCAAAGTTTAGGCGACTTTTCACTGCTTGCACCGGGTGTGGCTCCACTGGCCATTTCTGTTGGCGCAGGTCATACGGGCGGATATATTTTCCCATGGTATGATGCTGTATTTGACAACAGCGGCACGGGGTTAATGGAGCTTCATGCCTGGAACCCTACGTACCACACATCATTCGAAGACAATCTTGCGGGTATTCTTACCGGAGCCAACCCCGACGGTTCTTTTAACTATGTATACCTTGGACTAAGCCCGGCTGCCACAGGTGACCTGTCCGGATACGTTGCAATTATACGCAGGGGCGCAACCCCATTTACAGATATGCGCACCATAGCCCAAGCCCGCAATGCAGACGCGCTTATTATAATTAATAACAACAACGAGGCAACCCGCGTAGGTACTATGATTATGGGCGGCACCACAGCAACCGCAATTCCCATATTTATGATGCAGGAATTTGCCCGCAACAATTTTACAACCGTAGGCCAGACAGGAACCGTTTATTTCGGTAAACGCGGTATAGCGGCACTGCCGCACAACGATTCCATTACCGCGTTCTCGTCATTGGGCCCGGTTACACAAACTTTCCATATTAAACCCGACATTATTGCCCCGGGCGACGCGATAATGTCTACCGTTCCCGCATTTTATGCCAACCGTCCGGCGGCACCTACAATACATTGCATAGTAGATGCCACCGACTTTTCCCGCGCGTACCAGTTGGCCGGGGGCACATCCATGGCAGCCCCGGTAATTGCCGGTATTGCGGCTTTGTTTATAGAGCAAAACAGAGACGTTGCGCCATACGAAGTAAAAGCCCGTATGATGAATAACGCCCGCCCGCTGGGGGCAGGCAATCAAAGCGTTTTTGCTATAGGTGCGGGTTTTGTCCAGCCATATGAGGCACTAAATCAGAGGACATTTGCCACCGTGCGGCACGGCATATTGCGCGGCACACTGGCAAACCCAATTGTTCAGTACGAAAATATGGCATCCCTTTCCTACGGTATATTCCGCGAAGGTGAAGACTATAGGGATATGGATGTAACCATCCACAACGCAGGCGAAACCCCATGGGTAATCCAACGGGTTGACTATGTATTTCCAAACCTTAACGCGCCTGTAACTATCGTTAATACTGTAATCAACGAAGATAATTCACAAACTCTTACCGTGCGCATGTCTTTTGAAGCAGGGGGTTTTGAGCGCGGCTTGCATCAAGGCCATGTAATTTTCAGCAACGGAACAACACAGCTAACCATGCCTTTTGCCGGCAACCTTCTGGGCTCGTTGGAAATTACACCAAGGGCAGGCACAGGTATCAGGCGTCCGATTATTACCAACAGCATAGCAACAGGTGTCAATGACATACGTACAAACGCAGCTGTGTCTAACGCATCTTGGATTGTTGCGGGTTTTAACGACACATGGATGGAGACACGCCAAGTAAACTTCTTCTCCCGGCGTGTGAATGAAGACACAGGAGTATCGTACGGCGACCCAATTATACACGGCTCTGCCAATGTACCGCCCAACTCCGACCATCTTCTTACAGGTACTTTAACTACAGGAACCACCGCGGCACTTGCAGGCCGTTTCCAGCCGGGTGTATACAGGCTGTACATGCATGTGAATGTAGACGGCTCGCCATTTGGCGATTATTGGGAAGTTGGCAGATACATTGTCACCAATACAAGACCTACCTTAACACTGGATCAAGACGTATTCCATTTTGAGCCGGGTACCCCAATAGTCCAAGTAACAGGCATAATAAACAGTTGGGGCCATGACATGGCAATAAAACACGGCATAACCACCGTTGCATATGAAGACGCGGACGGAAACAATCCTGTTTTTGGTTACAGCTTTGTGCGTTACCATTTTGGCGTAACTCCGCCTACCAACACAAATTTTAACACAAACCCTAACTTTGGCTCGACACCAAACCCGGACGGCACATTTGCCTTTAATGTAACCACCGGCCCTGCAACTATCAGAAACCCAATAGTTCTTACTGGCTTTGCAAGAGATGGTAATACCGCACAAACTACCCCATTGATTGCCAACTTGGTATTAACCACAGTTGCAGGTACTTTGCGCAGTGTGGATGCTACAGTAACACTTTCACCGGTTTGGCCTGTTGTAGATAACCTAAATTGGGACAGCGCTGCCAACGAGCTTGTTGTTACTTTTGAACCAAGTACACAACTGCAGCACTTGCTTGCAGCAGATTTTAACTTTGAATACAGCATTGGGGCAAGCACAATCCGCAACCCAATAAATCACACCGGCTTTACAATCAATGCCGCGCAAAATCAAGTGCGTTTTGCATTTGAGCTTATACCGGCTGCGACAGAACAGACAGCCATCGCACCGTTTAACGCGCCGGAAATTGACATCACTTTGTTCATGACCTATCGCGGCGGCGAATACTGTATTGACCTTACCGTACCGGATAACTACATCATCCGGATTACCCCGGCCACACTTAACCTTATGCAAAACAGCACACAACAATTCGCAGCAGAAATTTTTGTTTTAGCACAGCCGGGCATAACTCAAGATGTAAATTGGACAATTTACGGCAACACTTCGCCGGATACAAGTATCAGCAGCACCGGGCTTTTAACCGTTGCCGCAGACGAAGAATACGGCCACACAATAACCGTACGGGCAGTACATGTAACGTACAGCAACATTTACGCCACCGCAGCCGTTAATGTACTGTTCAGGCCTTCTACCGACGCGACACTAAGCAGCTTGGATGTAAGCGGGTTTACTTTGTCACCGGAATTTGCTTCCAATGTATTAAACTACACAACCCAAGTACCCCATGATGTAACAAGTGTTGTTGTAAATTACACCACCACCCATGCCAATGCAATAGTTACCGTCACAGGCAATACCTACCTTATGGTGGGCAGCAACACCGTTACTGTTACAGTTGTGGCAGAAGACGGTACAACTACTATTGTCTACACCATAAATGTAGTGCGCGAAGGCAACGACTATACGGGAACTGTTCTTCCTCCGCTTACAGGGGATAACTTTATTATGTGGGACTCCTTCTTTGGCGTACGGGGTACAGCGCCTTTCTTCCAACCGTCCAGCTTAAGGGGTCCGACAGGTGTAGAAACATTAACTCCTGCAACTACCCATATCGAGCCAATTGGCGCAAATGAATCTAACACAGAAAGTTCCACTGCCTTTATCGGCACAAATGCTTTAAGATGGGATTTAGACTTTAGACAATTGCATCAACATCCGGCTACCCATTCATCCGGTATAGGTGTTGGCGCACCAGGCACAAGAATACCGCAGTTAAATATTGACGGTGTTTACAGAAACCCAACCAGTATAGGCATGTGGATTAGAACCGAAGGTGCAGACCTTGTTGACCTTACAAGGATGTTTATCGGTGTCTCCACAATACCAAACCCAACCGCAATACAACAAGGTGCCAACCTAAGGTTCTTCACACAAAACAACCAGCACTTCCCCGGGTTAAGGACTATATACGCATATGGCGATTGGGAATTTGTAGAGTTCTTCCTTAGCACAGGCGCAAACCATTCAATAGGCAGCTTGCAGGCGGCGGCAACTTTTACCCCTGCGCAGCATGCCGGCCCGCTGTATTTTGCACAAAACACAATAGTTACACCGTCACCGAATGTTGCTACAACGTTCTTTGGCTTTAATCATGGCCTCCTTTCACCAAGCACCGGCAGCCATTTATACAACCCCAACAGGCCAACCGAGCCTGTTACAATGTTCATAGACGGCCTGACATTCTTCTACAACTACGACAGTGACGGCAGTGCCGTATTTGCAAGTACCGGGTTGTTTGACAATGTAACCCGTCCGGTTATAACAACTGCAGAAGGCGACGGTTACATTACATTCACCTTCGAAGACAGCGGTTTTGGCCTTGACATGAACAGCCTAAGCATATTGCTTAACGGTGTAGAAATTGACAGCAGCCTTGTAAACGTGAACGGCGACACAGCCACCGTAGACATTGCCGAGTTACCTGCAGGCGAGTATGCTTTAAGGGTAGAGATTGCAAATACAATGCGCTTCCGTACCGTAGAGTTATTGGAATTTGAAGTTGAGATTGTAGAACCAATTCCGGTGTTTAGCTGGAATATCTTCAACAACGGGCCGGGCGGTACGCAATACCCACGGCCAAACCCAAGCCTTGCCCAAGCAGGTTTAATCCGCATGTGGACACAACTTGACGGCGTGAACGCACCTGTATACCTGGCCGCAGAAGATACAATTATCGCCCTTGACCAAAATGGCAGCTGTGCAATGGACTTTGTACGGGTAGGCAGAGTTTGGGCAGCAGGCCAAGGCTGGACAGACTACTTCAACTTGTTGGATATTGACAAAAACGGTAATTGGCAGTATATCAACCTGTCCATTACCGTATTCGGTCAAACTGTGGATGTATTGCTTGTTAACGCAAACTACCGCCCTGCCGCCGACTACCACACAGTAACTATTACCGTAGAAGCCGGTGCGGTTGGTGTTTATGCAACCGTGACAACAACCGTGGAAGTGCCTGACGGCGGACAAATTCCTGCCGACGCAATACCCGAAACTGCTGCGCGTACAGGTTTCTATTTTGCGGGCTGGTACCCAAGCAGCCCTGCAGAACACGGTACCGTAACCGAAGATTTGGCATTTACCGCAAGATTTAACCCGCTGTTCCACTATGTAACCTTTGAAGCCGGGGAGGGCGGCCAACTGATACCGGCAGCCGGGCATGGCCTGACGGTACGCATCCGCGACGGCTTCACATTCTGGGCAGACAGGGTACCAAATCCTGTAGCAGACGAAGGCTACGAATTTTTAGAATGGTACCCGACTAACCCCGCCGGTTTTGTAGTACGCGACAGCATCACATTTACAGCAGTATTCGCCGAAGCTGCTCCGGTAGTACCGCAAATCGTAAGCGTCACGCCAAACCCCGCCGCAGTAGCACAAGGCGGTACCATTGAATTATTAGTAACAACCCAGGGAATGCCTGACGGCGCATGGGTAGAGCTAAACGTCGCATGGCGTCCCGGTCTTTCCGTTATCGGCGGCCCAAGGTTCTACATTGTGGACAACCAAGCCACAATAATAGTAGCCGCATACGCAAACGCCCGCTTAGGCCGCGACGGCTTTGCCGTAAGTGCCCGTGCCGCAGGGCAGTGGGGAATACCGTTTATTATCGACAGTTATAATTTTGTGATTGAAGTGAAGTAAGTTTAAAACACCCCCTGATATCATATTCCCAATATGATATCAGGGGGTAGCTATTTCAAACATCCATTTACAATAACCCTACTCTTCCGTTGCAGCCACCGTAGCCTCGTCTTTCTGCGCCGCCGGTGCAACAGCACCTTTCAACACATCAATCAGGTTTACGCCTGTTAATGCTTCAACGGTTTCCGGCAGTTGGGCAATAATGTCTGTTACATAACCGGCAACTTTGGATGCCCCGGCAGGTTTGCCGTTTCCGCCGCCGCCTTGGTCAATAACAACAATTTTATCAGTTTTGGAAATTGGGTCCGCAATGTTTTTAGCAATTTCAGGCAAACGCTCGATCATCATTTGGATAACAGCGGCGTCGTTGTACTGCTTAAACGCTTCAGCTTTTTTCATCATGGCTTCGGCTTCTGCAAGGCCTCTTGCCTGGATTGCTTCCGCTTCCGCCTGTCCTTGTACACGGATAGCTTCGGCGCGGGCATTACCTTCCATCTTAACGGCTTCTGCGTCTGCTTGGGCTTTAGCAACTTGCTCGTACCTTCTGGCTTCGGCAAGCTGCTCTTGACGGTATCTGTCTGCGTTGGCTTGCTTGTTTACGGTAGCTTCCAGCTCTTTTTCCCTACGTTTTGCTTCTTGTTCCGCAAGTTCGGTTTCTTTTTGCCTTCTTAGAAGTTCTACTTGAAGCTCGGTTTCCGTTACTTCTTTTTTAACTTTGTTTTCTTCAATTAGATAGGCATTGTCCGCGATGGCTTTCGCAGATTCTTGCTCGCGGCGGTATGCTTGGATTTTAAGATCTTTTTCTTTAGCGGCTTCTGCAACTTGGGTGTCTGCCAACAGTCTTGCTTCCGCGCCAAGGCGGGACGCTTCTGCTGTACGCACAACAGTTTCACGCTCTGCATCTGCTTCCGCAATTTGCGCATCGCGCTTAACTTCGGAAATACGCTTGCGGCCAAGGGCAATCAGGTAGCCGTTTACGTCGTCTATGGCCATAACGGTAAAGGCTTTAATTTCAAGGCCCATTTCCGCCAACGCTATAGCGGCATTTTCTTGTACTTCGCTGGAAAATTTGTCTTTGTCTTGGTAAATCTCTTCTACAGTCATTTTCGCGATGATTTCGCGGAGTTTTCCTACTAATACATAACTGGATTGTGTTGCAATCTCTGCCGCTGTTTTGTCTGTGTTACCACGGAAAAACTGCTCTACAGCAGAGTAGATAGATTCCTTGTCGGATTTTACCTTTACAACCGCTACGCTTCTTACGATTACGGGAACACCCTGGCTGGAAATAGCGTTGTCGATATCCAGTGGAATTTTAATGTTTTCCAGGGAAATAACATCGTATCTTTCCAATAGCGGCCATACAAGCCCGCCGCCGCCGGAGATAATCTTTTTCTTAAGACCCGTGACTACTGCTGCTTTGTTTTGCGGAACACGCTTCCACAAGGAAAAAAACATAAAGATAACAATAAACAATGCTACTAAAATAATTACTCCAATTGCCAATGGCTCCATTCTTTTGACCTCCTAAGTTTGTGTGTTTTGCATTTTCCTAGTTCGCTTGCTGATACGCTTCTCTTCTTACAAAATAAGTACCGCCTTCGATGTAAACAATTGCTACGTTTTCGCCGTTTCTAATTTCACCTCCGTCTTCGCTTTTTGCAGGGCTTGTTACAACAGAACCACTTACGCTGTATCTAATCTTACCGTACCCGCCCCGGGGAATTGGAGATATGACCTTGGCCCATGTTCCGATAGTTGCCTGCTTGTCGTGCGCACTTGTGTTTTGTGCTTTAAACAAGGGTACTAAAATGAAGCGATGTATAATTCCCGCTATAAAAAGCCCGCATAGGGCACTTACGGTAAAAACAAACATACCGCCAAATAAGCCGTACAAACGCGGAGACAGCATCATTCCCACACCGCCTGTTACCAATAGAAATACGGCAATTAATTTTGGCTGGAAAATGGCCAGCGGGCCGCCTTGGCCGTCTGTACCTACGTCCAGCAAAAACGAGACAAGAATAAAGCCAAGCCCCACAATAAATAAAATTACATACATTTGCATCACCTTCCTGTTTTATAATCTGTACATATAGTCACGGGCTTTTTTTGCCCAGGCAATAAACGCGTCACTTACACCTTCACCAACACAACCTAAAACAATTTCCCCCTTTACTTCCCCTTTCGAAGCATTATCTCTTACAAATGTGTAGGTTATTACTTTTACCCCGCTGCATTCCTCATCTGTCCACCTGTAGTAATTGCATAATACATCCAAAATTTTTTCGATAAATTCCTCATAACTCTCGATACCGTCGGTTTCCTTTTGCACAGTATCCAAAATTTCCCCACGGATATAAACTCTGTTGCCCACATCAAAATCTGTGTCATCCCCCGGGTACCATACCAAGTCTTGCAGCTTTACACCCAAGGTTATTGCCATACGCCCAAGCGCGCTAAGGCACGGTGCCACCCCCATTACCCATTTGTTAACCTGCTGTGGGGTTTCACCCATCATTTCAGCAAGCTCTTTCTGCGTTAAATTTTTTTCTTCCAAAATTTCTTTTATCCGCACTAATGGCCATAAGCCATATTTGGTCCTCATTTCACTCTCTCCCCACATTTCTCTTGAATCAATTTCATAATTAGCTAAAATCAACTTCTGATATGATTATATTATAACATTATCATGCTGTCAATATATTTACGCAAATTTATAGTTGGCAAAAAATGTAATTTGACTCTTGCAAGCTAACAAGGTTATTATATTCACAGAGAACACGAAAAGAGGGGAGGGTGACAGTTATGAGCAAGTTACTTTGCAAAAGAATAGTTTTACGTGCAAGCCCGTGATGTGTATGAATCCTTTGCGACCATACTCTGTCACGGGCTGTATTTATACCCAATTAAAATATTACAAACCGGGAGGTAACCAAAAAATGAAAATCTTAAAAACATGTGCTTTACTTGTGCTTCTTGCTCTTGCTATTGCATTATTATCAGCCTGCGGCGGCAATGACAGCCGTGTAGATGCCGCAAATTTAACCTTTGAAAATGTACGCCTTGCCTTTATTCACCCGGGCGACCCTGCCGACCAAGGCTACACATACCGCCAACATCACGGGACACTGGCTATGGCTTCGGCTCTTGGGATAGACCCGGACAGGCAGATACAAAATTTCTGGAATATACTTGCCCCTGCAGATGTCAGCGCAAGCATAGTGGAAGCTATGGACTGGGGGGCGAACATGATTTTTGCCACAAGCTTTGGCCATGGTGCCACCATGTTGGAATACGCACGGGAGAACCCGGATATTCTGTTTTTCCACGCAACAGGTAACCTGGCCGTAGATGCCAACCTGCCAAACTTCCGCAACTATTTTGGCAACATGTCGCAAGCGCGCTACCTTTCCGGTATAGCCGCGGGCCTTAGGACAGAAACCAATATTCTCGGCTTTGTTGCTGCCCATCCAAACGGCGAAGTTATTACAGGGCTTACGGCGTTCTTCCTGGGCGCACGTTCTGTAAACCCGGATGTTCAAATGTATGTAATGTTTATGAACGCCTGGAATAACCCAACATTAGAGGGGCAAATTGCACAGGCATTAATAGACAGGGGCGCGGACGTTCTTGGCCAGCATGCAGACAGCCCCACAACACAGCTTACCGCCCAAGCCGCAGGTGTATGGAGTGTGGGCTACAACAACTGTATGATTGGTGCCGCACCGGATGCTACACTAACATCACCTATGTTCGACTGGAGCGTATACCTTATTTATGCCGTGCGCAATGTAATTGAAGGCAGACCCGTACGTACAGACGTTATCTATGGCATGAACGAAGGCATGGTTCTTTTATCCGACCTTAACCAAAACGCCATTACACCGGGCACAGCAGAAGCTATTGCCGCAGCAGAAACCTACATCAGAGCAGGCCGCAATATTTTTACAGGGCCGCTTTACTCTAACACAGGCGAATTATTGCTTGCCCCGGGCGAAGAATGGATCGAACCGTTATCTGCCCCATCATGGGCATTCATCATCGAAGGTATTACAATAGTGGATTAATTTTAATGGGGTGGTATCTTGCAAACCGCGATTAGGACACACAATTTAACAAAAAAATTCGATCAAGTAATTGCCAATGACAATGTCTCCTTCGATTTACGCTGGGGCGAAGTTTTGGCACTGCTTGGCGAAAACGGAAGCGGTAAGACCACTTTAATGAACATGCTTTTTGGCATTTATTTTCCCGATATGGGCGAAATTGAGGTGAGCGGAAAGTCTGTAACTATCCGCTCGCCCAAAGATGCCCACGATTTTGGCATTGGCATGGTGCATCAACACTTTAAACTGGTAGACATATTTACCGCCACAGAAAATATTGTGCTGGGGCTAAAGGGCAAACCTTTTTTAAACCGCAAAGCCGCCGGTCAAGAAATAAGAAAAATATGCGAACGCTATGGCTTCGACCTGGACCCGGACAAAAAAATCTATGACATGCCCGTTAGCGAAAAACAAACCGTAGAAATAGTAAAATTATTGTACCGCGGCGCGGATATTCTTATTTTAGACGAACCCACCGCAGTACTAACCACCCAAGAAATTAAAAAACTCTTTGCCACATTAACCAAATTAAAAGAAGACGGCAAGGCGGTAATTATAATCACCCACAAGCTAAATGAAGTAATGGAAGTCTCTGACAGAGTTCACATTATGCGCAAGGGAAAGTCCATTGCCACAGTTAATACCGCCGAAACTAACCGGCAGCAACTAACGGAGATGATGGTTGGCCGTGCAGTTAGCTTGGAAATAGACCGCCCGGTTGTGGAAAATAAAGAGGACAGGCTGTACATCAAAAATTTGACATGCCTTAACGCAGACGGTCAAACAGCCCTTAATAAGGTTAATTTCACCTTACAATCCGGCGAAATTTTGGGCGTTGCAGGTATTGCCGGCAGCGGGCAAAAAGAATTATGCGAAGCTATTGCGGGGCTGTATCCCGTGGCAGCGGGGTCAATACTGTACCACCCCGCAGGCGAAGACTCGTTAACAGAAATTATAGGCAAAACCCCGCGGGCCATAAAAGAAATGGGCATAACAATGGCCTTTGTGCCGGAAGACCGCCTTGGCATGGGCTTGGTTGCAGACATGGACATGACAGATAATGTAATGCTTCGTTACTACGATGACGGTACGGGGCCCTTTGTAGACCGCAAAAGTTCCCGCTCATTGGCAGAAAAATTAATTAACCGCCTAAAAATTGTAACACCGGGTGTAAACAAGCCCGTCCGGCGCATGTCCGGCGGCAATGTGCAAAAAGTGCTTATCGGGCGGGAAATAGAATCTGCACCGCGTGTACTAATTGCGGCTTACCCCGTCCGGGGGCTGGATATAAATTCATCCTACGCCATCTACGATTTATTAAACCGGCAAAAGCAAAGGGGCGTAGCTGTTTTGTTTATCGGCGAAGACCTGGACGTGCTGCTGGAACTGGCAGACCGCATTATGGTGCTTAACCACGGTAAAGTAACCGGCATAGTTGACGGCTCAACCGCCACAAAAGAGCAAATCGGTATGCTAATGACTACATCTACAGAGGTGGAACATGAAAGCTAAAACTCCGCTTATACGTCTTGCAAAACGCAGTACAATCCCCCTTAACCAAGCCTGGATGATTCGCATTGCCGGGCTTTTGGCCGCGCTTCTGGTTGGCTCTGTTTTAATACTTGCCCTTGGGCACAATCCCCTTTCCGTTTACACCGAAATGATAAACGCCGTATTCGGCAACCGTAACCGTTTTAATGAAACAGTTCGTATTGCCGTACCGCTTTTGGGCGCGTCTTTGGCGGTTGGCCTGGCATTTAAAATGAGGTTTTGGAATATAGGCGCGGAAGGGCAAATCCTTGTTGGGGGTATAGCCGCCACCTACTTCGCCTTGTTTCAATACCAAAACATGCCCCGGCCTGTTTTGCTTATTGTTATGGGCCTTGCAGCTGCCGCCGCCGGTGCGGTTTGGGGGTTTATACCCGCCTTTTTCCGCGCAAAATGGGGCACTAACGAAACCTTGTTTACTCTAATGCTCAATTATGTAGCCTTTGGGTTCATTCTTTATCTGCAGGCAGAGCCCTGGCGCAGCACTACCACCGATTTTCCTATAATAGACAGGTTTAATGCCGCCGCAAGGCTGCCGCAAGTCTTAGGTATAAATATTGGTTGGATTTTGATACTGGTACTTACGGTACTGGTTCATTACTACCTTTCACGCACAAAACAGGGGTACCAGCTTAGTGTAGTTGGACAAAGCGAAAATACCGCCCGTTATGCAGGCATGAATGTTAAGCAAATAATTATACGGACCATGATTATCTCCGGGGCCATTGCGGGGCTTGTGGGGTTCATTCAGGTATCCGGCTCCAATTTTACCCTTGACGAAACAACTGCCGGAGGTATTGGGTTTACTGCCATCATTATTGCATGGATTTCTCATTTAAAGCCGTTGGTAATGGTACTTGCAGCATTTTTTATCGCCATACTGGAGCGCGGTGCCGTCCGCATACAGACAGAGTTTATGATCCCGTCTACCATCGCTACGGTTTTAATAGGCATTATTTTGTTTTTCATGCTGGCCTGCGAATTTTTTGTTAATTATCGGGTTATATTCCGCACCAAAAAGGAGGCCAACGCTTAATGGACACTTTTATACACTTCTTCAACGCCGCTGTTCTGGCAGGCACTCCCCTACTCTTCGGCACTACCGGCGAAATACTAACAGAAAAATCCGGTAACTTAAACCTTGGCGTCGAAGGTATGATGTTTATGGGGGCCGTAACCGGCTTGCTTTCTGTTTTCCTATTGGAAATGTGGCTTGGCATAGAAATTGCAGGGCCGCTGGCGGTTACTCTTGCCATTTTGGGCGCGTTTATAGCCGGGGGCCTTGGCGCGCTAATATACAGCGTGCTGGTTGTGTCCCTGCGGACACAACAAAATGTTACGGGTCTTGCCCTTACAATTTTTGGCGTTGGCTTTGGCAACTTTTTTGGCGAAGTAGCCGGACGGCGTTCACCCACAGGCTTTGTGGCCATAAGCAACAGCGCGAGGGGCGGCTTTGCACGGCTGCACATCCCTGTACTTTCCGACATTCCTGTACTGGGGCCGCTGTTATTCAACTACAATATTCTGGTCTACATTGCAATTGCCATTGCAGTTCTGCTTACTATCTTCCTAAACCGCACCCGCTGGGGCCTAAACCTGCGCGCCGTAGGCGAAAACCCTGCCGCCGCAGATGCCACAAGCATTAACGTTACCCGTTACAAATACCTTGCCACCTGTATCGGCGGCGGAATCTGCGGGTTGGGTGGTATGTACATTGCCATGGTTACAACCAACGGCGTGTGGGTTAACAACGCCGTATACGGCTTCGGCTGGATTTCTGTAGCCCTTGTTATTTTTGCAACCTGGAACCCAAAACGCGCACTGCTTGGTTCACTGATATTTGGCGGGCTAACGGTTATGCGCTTCTATGTACCCTTGGGAATACCCATGCAAATTTACGACACCTTCCCATATGTCGCAACCATTTTCGTGCTTATCGCAACCAGCATACGCCAAAGGAAAGAACACAACCCACCGGCACATATTGGGGTCAATTATTTTAGGGAAGAGCGGTAGGGTGAAAAATGCGTTGTCTTTTTAGCTCGCATTGGCTATAATGCAATAGTAGTTGTATTTTAGTCGGGAGGTTTTTCCATGTATATTAAACGACATATAGAAGATGTGTTTTGATAAAATACCTGACATAAAGCGCGGCGAGGGCTGTGTTGTGTGCATGGCAGACGATGTGTTTCCTATAACTCCTACTGATAAAGCTGTGGGGGTAAGGTATCTTTAGGATACTTCATCACATGTAGTCCCTCATCTCATCTAATGGCTCATCAAAGTCGTCAGACATCCAAATTTTATCACAATTATGCCGTGTTATACATTATTTCAAGACATCACAAAAAAGCTATACATTAACGAGAGGATTTTGGTTATAGCTTATACCATTTTGACCATGTTCCATTTTATAGCATTACCTGATACTCTGCTGAACCTATATCAAGATACGCCAATGCTAATGACGTATGTATGCTAACTTGTATCACACTGGGTATTGCTTTTACTTTACTTATGGCCTCTTCTACTGTGATTAGGCCTTTTACATAGTCATCTACAACAAAATTAACTTTGTCATATCTAAGCTATATTTCATTACAGTTGGTTTCCCTGAAAATCCTGCTCGGCCTTTTGCCCATTCTCTAGCAACACCAAGATTACTTCCAAGATAAAAACCTTTGCCAAAATCCGTTCTTAATTTACCTTTGGTTAGATCTATCTCTTGTATTATTTGGTTAGTACCATGATAAAGTACCATCAAGTTCACATCCCATGCACTTGACTAAGTTCTGCAGATAACAATTCTGCCATATACTCAAATCCTTGTGTATGGAATGCCTCGTAACCATTTAATACTTTTTCGATAAAGCCATATTCGCCCAACAATCTTGCTGTTTCTGTTATAGGCTTATTTATTTCTTCGGCTGTATATTGTACAACTGTGCCGTGTTATACATTATTTCAAGACATCACAAATAAAACCTTGTCCGTCACCGATACGATACAAAAGCCAAAAGTTGAAAAGAGTAAATTTAAGCAAGCCTCTTTACATACTGCAAAGAAACCAATATAAAGCCATCACAAACTAAACCCCGTCCGCCACCGGTTAACCCCGGGGTTAGCCGGTGGCGGACGAAGTAACTACATAATTACTTACCCTGCGTCGCCACCGATATGAAGGCCGGTGAAAACGTGAGGAGTAGAATACGGTCTTTCAAGCAGACGCCAGTTTCTTGGAGGAATCAACTCTGTCCAAGTTTCATGAACGCCGCAGTCTTTCATTACATGGAAGTGAGAGTTGGTTGCTTCTTGAATGTACAAGAAGTACCATCTGTCTTCGTTCGCATTATCCGGCCATCTTACCATGTCCGGAAGCAGGTCTGATGTGAACTCCGGCAAGCGGCCAAGGGCGCGGTTTACAAGGGCTGCAACTTGGGCGCGGGTGATTAATTCGTCCGGTCTGAAAGTTCCGTCACCAAAGCCGTTTATCCAGCCTTGTCTGTAAGCTACATTAATTGCGTTGTGTGCCCAGTGACCTTCTGTATCTGTAAAGGTACTGTTTGTGGCGGTTGCGTTGCCTAAACCAAGATAATTTACTATCATAGCGGCAAATTCCCCGCGGGTTATTGCTTGGTTAGGTCTAAACTCGCTGCCGAAAGGTATTCCTCTAAACAATCCGCCGCGTTCCATTGTAGAAACGGCGTTGTTAAACCATCTTTCCAATTGAACATCTTCGAATGAGTTTGTTTGTGACCAAATGGTTACGCGATGCTGGTCAGAAATTAGACGGAAGAATATTGTTGCAGCTTCGGCGCGGGTCATATTCGCTTGTGGACGAATTGTGCCGTCTTCCCTAAAACCAATCATATACGCATAGTGTACAGGATTGATATGGTCGAAGGTAGGCTCTGTTGGGTATTCCACATAAAGTACATCTGTTGTAGGATCCGTTGGATAGACAATGTAGTACTCATCATCCGTCGGAGGTGGTGTTGGATGCTCCGGCACCCATGGTGACCAAGGAATACCGTCCGGAGGCGGAGGCATTGGCGGCGTAGGAGGTGTTGGTGGGATGATTGGCGGCCATGGTGGCGGCGGTGGTGGCGGCGGCGGTGGAGGCGGTGGCGGTGTGGCGGTTATAATTACACTTGCCATGTGCGCCATTATTGCGAAGTTGTCGCCGGTTACCTCTGCAGTATTTACAATAGGTGCGCCCACTGCTGTTGGTGCGCCCGCTGTTACAGTTATAAGAATTTGAACTGTAGCATTTGGCGCAAGGTCTCCAATGTTTGCAGTTACCGTGCCTGTTGCAGGGTCGAATGCTGCGTTAGGGCTTACATTTACGAATGTTACGCCTGCCGGTAATTCGTCTGTTACTACAACGTTGACTGCATCTGCATTGCCGGTGTTGGTTACAGTTATGGTGTACGTGAAGTTCGTATCGGTTAGTACTGCTGCCGGTGCAGATTTCACTATTGTTATTACCGGTTCTGTCGGTTGCAGCTCATCCGGGTTGATTGTTACCGGTGCGCTGTCTTCGTCGGTTTCAAAATTGTCGCCGCTTACTGCCGCGGAATTTATCACCGTTGTTGGCACTGTTACCGCGTTAGCTGTCACAGTTACAACAATAACTGCCGCATCGCCCGGTGCAAGTATTTCAAGTGTACCCGTAATTACGCCATTATCATGGGTTGCGTTCGGGGTTACACTTACGAAAGTTACGCCTGCAGGTAGTTCGTCGATAATTTCCAAGTTAATTGCAGGTGCGGTACCTGTGTTTCTTACGACTATCGTGTATTGGAATGTTGTGCCTGCTAATACCGTTAAAGGCGCAGATTTTACTATTTCCACGATAGTTGTCGGAACGCTGGTAATGATTACCGGCGCGTTGTCATAGGCATCCAGGAAGTTATCGCCTTCTACCACTGCTTGGTTAACTACAGTACCCGGTTCAGTTGGCTCGCCTGCTGTTACCATTACGTGGATTACAACTACTTCACCCGGCTCTAGGTCACCTATATCGGCTGTGATTACGCCGTTATCATGGATCGCATTCGGGCTTACACTTACAAAAGTTACGCCTGCAGGAAGAATATCAGTAACTACCACGTCGGCTGCCACTGCGTTGCCGGAGTTTACTACTACTATGGTATACGTGAAATTCGTGCCTGTTAGTACTGTTCCGGGCGCGCTCTTAGTAAGTGTTATTGCAGGTTGTAACACCGGCGGTTCATCGGTGATGATTACATCTGCATAGTCATCATCATCCGGGAAATTGTCGCCGCTTACTACTGCAGTGTTTCGAATAGGATAACCCGGCTCTGTTGGTGCGCCGGCCATTACTACTACAGCAATTATAACTACTTCGCCAGGTGCAAGGCTTGCCACGTTTGATGTTACAGTACGTGTTCCGGGGTCGAATGTCGCATTTGCGCTTACACTCACAAAATCTACACCCAACGGAAGTACGTCGGTAATAACTACATTAGTTGCCGGTTCAGTACCGGTATTTGTTACTACTAATGTATAGTGGAAGTTTGTACCTGTTTGTACTGTTGCCGGTGCAAATTTTTGGATTGTTACTTCTGTTTGCGGCGGCTCCGTTATAACTACTTCGGCCGTGTCATCGTCACTTTGGAAGTTACTGCCAGATACTGTTGCGGTGTTCTCTACAGGGTAGCCTGGCAGTGTTGGTGGGCCTGCAGTTACTGTTACAACGATAACTGCTGTATCACCCTCTGCAAGAATACCAAGTGTAGCTGTAATTACACCATTGTTATGGGTCGCATTCGGGGTTACGCCTACAAACGTAACACCTGCAGGAAGGTGGTCTGTAATTACCAGGTTGTTTGCCTGGCCCGGGCCATGATTTCTTACTACAATCGTGTACGTGAAGTTGGTACCCGTTTGTACTGTTGCCGGTGCAACTTTCTCGATTGTTACTACCGGTTGACCAGGTTCTGGGCGTGGGTTTATAATTACTGTTTCTGTGTCAGAGTGACTTTGGAAATTGCTACCGGCTACTGTAGCTGTATTAATAGCAGCAGCTGTAGCTGTCATTGCTTCTACTGTTACTGTAAATGTTATTGACTCATTTACAACTAAGTTGCCGATATTGCTTACTGTCAGCGTACCGCTTGGTCCTGCAAGTATATTAAAGCTTGCTGTCGAACCGGGAATTGCCGTCTCTGCATTTGTCTCTACAAAGCGCACTTCTGCAGGTAGAACATCTGTTACCACTACGTTGGTCGCTGTAGCCAGTCCTGTGTTGGTTACTGTTATGGTGTAAGTGATTAAATCCCCTACTGTAAACGGTGTATCACCATCTGTTGCTACTTTGGTTATGGTTACTACAGGTGGTTCTACTGTCGG
>WQTQ01000211.1 GCA_009786175.1 Bacillota bacterium
TTTTTTCATATTTCTTATGTTTTGCTTGCACTTATTATACCATATTTTGTTGTTATTGTGTTGATTTTGCTGGGCTTTTTGGCTTTTGTGTAGCACCTAATATATGCATAAAATCCGGCGTATACTGCCCAAAACTACGTCTGCAAGATTTATGGTAGCCCGTAAGGCAAGCAGCCACCGCTTGTCTGTAGTCGCCGTCTTGTATAAGCAGTTTTGCCAATGTAAGAAATATACTCGGTTCTTGCTTTTCGCGGGCAAACGCATCTATTGGTGCTTTTGCCTTTCCTTTCAGCAATTTTTTTAGCAGTGTAATTGCATCTTTCAGCTTTTCGTCACCGGCATAAACCATGGCCAATGTGTGCAGCAGTTCCGATTCTTCCAAAAACATGATGGAAAAATCGTAATTTTCTACGTCAAAATTTTCATAAGTAATGTTCATCGCCTCGTTTAATAGCGGCATTATTTTTTCTGCCTTTTCACCATACAATGCGTACAGTCGTGCCTTAAAACTAAGCAAAACTTGCCGGTTACGGCCCTCGATAAAGCTTTCCCGTGCTTCTAAAATTTTTATATTTTTTTCTGCAAGTATTAAGGCTTGCGGTGTATTGTCCTCTAAACAGCGGCACGTATCACCTACTAAAATGTAAATGTCTTCGCTTTCATTTTCTAACAATGGCAGAAAAAACTGCTCTAATGGAATATCCAACCCGGTGAATAGATTTTGCAGTGTTTCCCAATACGGGTGACGTTCCCCTTTTTCTAACCTGGAAACAGATAAGTCGTCAACATCAGAGGCATTTTTTAATCCCAGTGTGCTTATTCCTTTGCGGTTCCGCATTCTTTTTACAAATTCGTTAAATGATATACTTGACATAATAAGACCTCCGCTACAATTGGTTGTCTAATTATATCAATAATATTTCTAATTTGCAAAATTTTGTTAATAATTACCCAACTAACAGCCGGGCCGCATACAAAAATAAAAACCCCGGTATGCCCAAAAGCCCCACCACAATGGCAGTTATGGCATTTACACCAACCGTAAGCCCAATACCGGAAAGCAGTGCGTTCAGCCCCAGCATTCCTACAATGCCAAGTGCCATGTTACGGACTACGCCAAGCAGCCACTTAAATTGGCCCGTATACAACAAATATACAAAAAAACAAGCACCTAATGCTGCCATAAGCCACAAAATCAGGTCCATACCCTACCCCCTCAGCTCCGGTATATCTCCGCAAATTATGCCTTTTTGTTTACATTGGTTAATATAGTATTCATATTTTAAGTTGGCGGCTTTAAGTTCGTAAATTAAGCTGTCTACAAGAATCGGCTCGGTAATTTGGTCGAAGCAATTATGTAGAAACTCCATATCGCTTCTTACCGCTTCCAATGCCGCAACAATTTCTATATCCTCTTGGGATAACCGGCGGGACTTGCGGGGTTTTTTCTCCTGTTTTATTGGGGCCGGTGTCTTATTTATTACTTCTGCCTGCGGCGCGCGCTCTACGGTTTGCGTTGTGTTTGACATACTTTGCCTCCTTTTCATTTAACCATCTATGTAAATGATAGTCACAAAAAGGCAAAGTTATTCCGGCAGGTCTAAAATTTATTGGATTCTCCATAAATTAACCCAGCCGAAAACATTGTCCGGTGCAGGGGCCATATTTTGGGAAACACGAGGGCTGGTTAACACCGCTGAATGACGGAATGCCAGGCTTATAACAGGCAGGCGTGTGTCAAAAGCCCGCTGAAACTGCTCCATCGCATGATAATGTGCCGCTTCCGTAAAGGCAGCTTTAACCGCAGCAAAGGCCTCTTCCAGTACAGGGTCTTCCGGGAAAAGCCCGCCGCCAAAGAAAAACTGCATATCCGGAATAAAAGCAAGGTTTACACCGCCTATAAACATATCAAAATTACCGTTTTCCAACCGCGCAAAATATTCCGGGTAAGGTATAATTTCCGCAACGGCAGGCATGCCAACGGCATTTAAAGCGGCAGCAAGCCTTTGGGCAATTGCCGCACGTTGCGGGTTATCGTCATTTGCAATAATTTCTAATGGATAGTCCGCCGATACAATGTTGAAAAAAGCTGCGGCACGAATAGGGTCGTGACCCCGACCCTGCACATTGGCTGCCGCAAAACTGTACGGATGAATTGGTGTTGCAGCCCGCACCGCATGGTTTAGGTATACGGCTCTAATTGCTTCGTTGGCATCAAAGGCATATGCCATGCCTTGGCGCACATGCAGGCTTTGAAGTAACTCACGCTCAAAATTAAAGCCGATAAACTCAAAATACATAGCCGGTGAAATCTCATTGCCGGGCTGGCGTACGCTATGGTGGCGTACCCATTCCGTAAGGGGCAGGTAAATGGCATCTACACGCCCTTGATCAAAGGCGAACAATTCCGTTTGAATGTCGGGCAAAAATACTGCTTCAATTTCTTGTATTTGCGACAACTGCCTGAAACTGCCGGGGTTTTGCTTAAGCGTAATGTTCCGCATTGGCCTGTACGATTCAAACAGAAACGGCCCGTTTCCAAGGGGATTCATGTTATTCGCGCTTCTTGGGTTGGTTTGGTTGTTGTAATGGTGCCGTGGGATTATTGGGAAGTTAAGCGCGATTCCCGCGCATATCGAAGGGCGGGAAAAATAAACTTGCACGGTGCGTGTATTAACGCGGGTGACACTTGCGATGTTTTCCACATTTGCACGGTAAATTGCATTGCCGGGCGCGTTGCGTAATTTTTCCACGGAAAAAATCAAATCGTCGGAAGTAACGGGCATCCCGTCACTCCAATAAGCGTCGTTGCGTATTGTAAGCCTTGCGCCTGTAAAGTCGGAAGACATTTCTATTTCCGCAAGGTGCCCGGTTGGGCGTAAATTCTCGTCCAGTATAATTAACGGCTCAAAAATAAGCCGTAGGATTCTGGCTACGGTTATATCTTCGTTAAGCAACGGGTTTAGTGTCATTGGGTGCCGCATAGACAGGCGCAAACTTCTGTCAGCTTCAAAGTTTGGGGTGGCTGCTGTTGGAACGTTTATGGGAAGCGGGTCTACAAGATATTCCTGCTCTTCATATATTTCCGGGACAACAGGCGGGGTATGCCGCTGGGGGACACCGGCCGGGTTAATAGAAACTCTGTCTGTACCACAGGCGGACAGAACAAACAACGCGAAAAACATCATAAGCGCAAGCTTTTTCATAGGGAATCCTTTCATATAAAACGCGTTTCAATCATCGGCGGTAAAGCGCAAGTAAAACCCTGTATATCCGCTGAAACTGCCGTATTCGGTTTAAGTAATTATATGTCTCCGGGAACGGAATTACATCAAGAGTTACGCCGTCTTGGGAAAGCTCCGGGTCTGCAAGCCAGGTGTCTACCCTGCCAAGCCCCGCATTGTACGCGGCAAGTACTAAATCCAAGTTTCCGTTATAACGGTTTTTAAGCCAGTTTAGATAAAATGTTCCCAGGGCGATGTTTACTTCCGGTTCCCAAACATGGTATGGCTGAAAGTCTGTCATACCCATTCGTGCCGCCATGTCTGCCGCGGTTGGAGGCATTAGCTGCATTAAACCTTGGGCACCTGCACGGGATTCTGCCCGGCTGTTAAAGCTGCTTTCTGCCATAATAACCGCCAATACAAACGACGTCTCCAACTCACCGGCATTAGCTTCAATTATGTCTAAATACCGGATGGGAAAACGTGTACGCGCAGCCATAAACATTGCGGCAGCGCATAGGGTTACGATAAGTATGAAAGAGAGCAGCAACTTTGTTTTCATGGTAACAATTAATTTCCTTTCACTTTGCAGGTAAAGCCAGCGCAGCAACTGTCTGCCGCAAGCTTTCCAAGTCCGTATTATTCTTGATAATCACATCTGCATAGGGCCGCAAAAAACTATCCCCGGCACGGCTTTTTATGCGGCGCATGGCGGTTTCGTTGTCTATACCGTCACGGGACATAATCCGTGCCAGACGGATATCGTCCGCAGCGGTTACAAGCCAAACGCTGTCACATATTTTATACATATCCGATTCTATCAAAAGCGGCGCGTCTATTACCGAAAAGGGGAAACTCTGCGCCCCGGTAAGTAACCGGTGGGTTATGGCAATAACTTCCGGGTGGATAACCGATTCTAAAACGGCGAGTTTATCCGGCTTGCCAAAAACCAGCGCGCCCAGGGCTTTTCGGTTTATTTCACATGACTTTGGATCAAGAATTTCGCGCCCAAAAACTTCTATAATTTTTTTATAGGCGGGCTGCCCTTTTAGAATAACCTCATGGGCAAGTTTGTCGGCGTAAATTACAAAGCCGCCAAGTTCTTGTAAAATTGCGGAAACGGTGCTTGTGCCGCTTCCCGTTATACCCGTCACACCAATGATTTTATTTTGTGTCATACCAACTGTCACCCACGTTTACATCAGCTACCAGCGGTACATCCAGCTTTACGGCGTTTTCCATTTCCGTTTTTAGTATATTGGTCACTTTCTCAATTTCCGCTTTTGGTACTTCCAGCAAAAGTTCGTCGTGTACTTGTAAAATAAGCTTGGCTTCCAGGTTTTCGCTTTGCAAACGGTGCGATACATTTACCATTGCAATTTTAATTATATCCGCCGCGCTTCCCTGGATTGGCATGTTCATTGCCACCCTTTCGCCAAAGGCGCGGGCATTGAAATTTGGTGACTTTAATTCAGCCATGGCACGCCGACGGTTATAAAGTGTGGCAACATAGCCGTTATTTTTCGCATCTTCGATTGTTTTGTCAAGGTAACGTTTTACACCGGGGTATTTTGCAAAATACCCGGAAATATAAGAGTCCGCTTTCTTCATGGAAATTTTCAAGTCTTCGCTTAGGCTAAAGGCACCTATGCCGTAAATAATGCCGAAGTTTACCGCTTTTGCGTTGTTACGCTGCTCGGGGGTTATGTCTTCCGGGGCAATGCCCAGTACCTGGGATGAAGTAAGCCTGTGAATATCCTGGTTTTCGCGGAAAGCGTTAATTAAAATTTCGTCGCCGGACATGTGGGCCAGCAAGCGCAGTTCAATTTGGCTGTAGTCTGCGTCAACAAACACAGTGCCTTCACGTGGGACAAAAGCCTTGCGGAGCTCGCGGCCTATTGGCATTCTAATGGGGATGTTTTGCAGGTTGGGCTCTGCGCTGGACAAACGCCCCGTAGCGGTAAGGGCCTGGTTAAACGTGGAATGTATGCGGGATGTTGCCGGGTCTATTAGCGGCAATAGGCCGTCTACATAGGTAGATTTTAACTTTGCGTGTGCCCGGTATTCCAGCACCGGCGGGATTATTGGGTGTTTATCCGCAAGCTTGTTAAGCTCGTCTGCAGCGGTAGAATACCCCTGGGTAGTTTTTTTGCCGCCTTTCAGGCCAAGTTTTTCGAAAAGTATTACACCCATTTGCGAAGGTGAATTAATGTTAAACACTTCCCCCGCAAGGTCGTAGATGACGGCGGTTAATTCCTGGAGCCGTGTGTTTAGTATTTCGCCGTAACTTACTAGTACTTCCCGGTCTACTTCAATGCCCATAATTTCCATGTCCAAAAGCACTTCCGCCACCGGGATTTCTATAGAATTGTATAAATCGAATTGGTCGTTGGCGGTTAGGGTTTCCTTTAACACAGGCGCAGCCCGAAGCAGCGCGTCTGCAATACTTACAGCGTATTTTGCAGCTGTTTCCGCGGGAATGTCACTTACAGCCCGGCGGTCTTTCCCCCGCTTGCCTTTATTTAGAAGAATATCTTCCAGTGTTTGAAGGGGCTGTTGCAGATATTTTGCGGCAACATCTGCCGGAGTGCGGTTTGGGTGCAGCGGGTCCAAAATATATGCGGCCAACATGGCATCCATAGAAATGCCTTTTAGAGCCACACCGCAGGTACGCAGCCGCCCGGCCTCGGTTTTGAAATCGTAGATGCATTTTGGCTGTTCCGATTCCAGCCATGGTTTGATTATTTCAATAAGCTCGTTGCCGGAAATGCCCGGCTGTGAAAACAGCGAAAGTTCGCCGCTGTCTGTGGCAATGTATTTTAAGTGGCCGCTTTCTGCGGCTATTCCAATGCCAACCAGCTTAGATTCGTCCCAGAGCGGTTGAAGGGCTGTATTCCCGGGTTCTTTTTGTAATTTCTCTATAAAACTTTTCGCTGCTTCCAACTCGTCAATTATCTCAATATTAAGTTGGCGGGGGGCGGGTTTATCGGTACCGCTGCTCTCAAACCGCTTTAACAGTACTTTTAGTTCCAGCCGCCTTGCTTCCGCCCGGGCTTCCGCATTCCACATATTTTCCGGCGGCTGCAAGCACAATTCCACAGGCGCATCTTGCACGATTGTTACCAGCATTCTGCTTAAAAGAGCTTGGTCTTTAAATTCTGCAAGGTTTTCTGCTGCCTTTTTGGGCTTTATTTCGCTCACATTTTCCAATGCCGCATCCAATGAGCCATATGCGGATATTATTTTCGTTGCTGTAACCTCTCCGATACCGGGTACCCCGGGCACATTGTCGGAAGAATCGCCCATTAAAGCTTTAACGTCGATAAACGCCTGCGGAGACACACCATACTTGGCCAAAACATCGGCGGCGTAGTAATCTTCTACCTCAGTTTTGCCCGCTTTTGTTTTTGGTAAACGGATTCGCACTGTATCCGTGGCAAGCTGCAAAAGGTCCCGGTCGCCGGAAATTATTACGGGCTGAATATTTTCGGCTGCCGCTTTAGCGGTTAATGTGCCAATTACGTCGTCCGCTTCGTAGCCGGGACACTCTGCAATATTTATCTGCATTTTTTCAAGTAAATGTTTAAGAGTAGGAACCTGCGCGCGCAGCTCGTCGGGCATCCCTTTGCGGGTGCCTTTGTACGCGCCGTACTGCTCGTGCCTGAACGTAGGCTGCGGCAGGTCGAAGGCCACGGTAACAAAGTCCGGCTTTTCTTCGTCCAAAAATCGGAAAAATATATTCATGAAGCCAAATACTGCGTTTGTGTACTCGCCGTCCTTTGTAGTAAGCAGCGGTAATGCGTAAAATGCGCGGTTTAATATGCTTAAACCGTCGAATAATAAAATTTTGCGTGTCATAAAGAATCCTCGTTTCCGGGTTTGGTGGTGTGCAATAAATGCATTATAACACGTTTTGCGGTTACGTTAAACGCATGGGCTGGTAAAATGTTAAGTTTTTACTGTGTTTTATTCCTCTGTGAGGAATTATTTTTGGACTACCAAACTTGATTTATAGTCATTCTTTACCTTGAACTAATACGGGCATTTGCGTATTCTAAGAACATAATAAAAGCGGGAGAACCCCTATGAAAACAAACAAATACAATTTGGCAACCGCTGTCCGTTTTTGCTTTAAATACGGGCCGGGTGCCGCGAGTATTAAGCTTCTGGCGGAAATTACCACAGGCACACTTATGCCCCTCATGGTGCTTGTTGTGGCTTCGTTTATAAACAATGCTGTTTTATTCGCCCATGGGTATGTGAATTTGGTGCCCCTTATTTTGGCGATTATTTTAATGGCGGCGTACTATGCATATATACAGGTGAGCCAAATTATTGTCCGTTTGGCGGATAAATCATTGGAAAATTCCCTACGGGAAAACTTACGACCGCAGCTTGTTCAAAAACAAGCCCGTACATCCTTCCCACTGCTGGAAAATCCCGAAACCCTGGACCTTATTTCCCGGGTATGCGATAACGCCGAAGGGCAAGTGATGGCCATATTTAACAGTGGCACCAAAGTTGCACGGCTTGGGATTCAGATATTTGGGGTACTATTTTTACTTGTCACCCACATTTGGTGGATTGTCCCCATGTTTGTTTTAAGCACTATTCCAATTGTATTTATCGCCCGTAAAGGCGGAAGAAAAATATTTGAAATGTTTAGAGTCAGCACAAAACTAACCCGCAGGCATTATTATTTGTCAGACATTCTTGTGGGAAGGGAAGCGGCGGCAGAGCGGGCGTTATTTGGTTATGCCCACAGCATCAACAACAAATTTTCTGCCATTCACCTACAGCGCAGCAACCTGGTAACAAAAGCACTTGCCATCGAAGAAGCGTCTATACACGGCTGCGGCTTTATAATAAATCTACTTGTACTGGCGGCTGTTTTCGCACTGCTTAGCCCTGTAAGTGACGGTACAATGTCTTTGGGTCTGTACGTTTCGCTGGTAGGGGCCTTAATTGGCCTTGCAAAAATAATAACGGAAACTCTTTCACGGCTTGTTAGGGACGCCACAGAATATGGCGAGTATATGCGGGATTTTACCAGATTCTTCGCGTTGCGGGAAACGGATGATGCGGACACAAACGGCGACAGTTCTATTACATTTAACAGCTTAGAAATTCGTGGCTTGCGCTTCCGTTATACGGCCGACAGCCCATATATTTTAGACGGCGTAAACCTAACCATCGAAAAAGGAAAATCTTACTCGTTAATCGGCCATAACGGCGCGGGGAAAACCACTCTTACAAAAATTTTGCTTGGGCTGTACCGGGATTTTGAAGGGGAAATTTTAGTTAACGGCGCAGACATTGCAAAGTACAGCACAGAGGAATTGCGCTGCATGTTTTCTATTGTGTATCAGGATTTTGCAAGATACTTTATTCCCCTTGGGGATAACATAACTTTGGGTAACACAAGCGGTGACTTCCATTCTTCTTTACGGTTGGCAGAACTTGACGATGTTATTGTCAAACTGCCGCAAAAAGAAAACACGCCATTGGGCAAAATTTTTGACGGCGGCATGGACATATCCGGCGGAGAATGGCAGAAAGTGGCTATCGCCCGCGCGCTGTACGCCAACACGCCCTTCATGATTTTGGACGAGCCCACCGCAAGCCTAAGCCCAATGATGGAAAGCAAGCTGTACAAACGGTTTTCGGAAATTACCAACGAAAAAACATCGTTGTTAATCAGCCACAGGCTTGGGTCTACTAAACTGTCCGACGTGCTTTTTGTTCTTGATAAGGGCATTATTGCAGAAACCGGCACTCACGACGAATTAATGGCAACAAACGGCATTTACGCCCAAATGTTCAAAAGCCAAAGGAGTTGGTATGATGAACGGTAAGAAGCGCCCTTCCTATATAAAAGTTGCTGCAGGCAGCCTTGCCAACTGCTGGCGGGCACACCCTCCGCTGTTTATCGGGCTGGCAGTTGTTTCGGCTTTGTTATGCGCCATAGGCGTTGGCCAAATTTTCGCCATGCGCCATCTTTTTGACAATGTGGCGGAATACATCGAAGGGCAAGTTTCCTTTAGAGACGTAATTACAGCGGCCATACCAATGGCGGTTATACTTGTGGCAAGCCCTCTAATATTAATTTTGGAATGGCTTGGACAGGGCTATTTCTGGCGCAGGGGCAGCGGCTATTTAATGGCACGGTACCACGAGCGCGTGCAGCACATACCTCTTTTAGATTTCGAAAAACCGGAAACTTTTGATCAAATGAAAAAGGCACAAATCGGAAGCGAAGAGGCACCCTCTGCAAGCCGTTCCGTTATACAGTTTACGTTCCACTATATCCCGTATCTTGTTTTTACATCTATTTTCCTTATCAGCGTCAGGCCCATACTTCTTGTTATACTACTTATCATTTTTGCGTCGGTCATGCTGGCTCAGATACTGCGGGCGGGCATTGTCTACCGCTTCGAAGAAGAAAACGCAGGACTGCGCCGTCAAACAGAATATTTGGAAAGCTGCATCACCGGAAGAGAATATGTAAAAGAAACCCGCACCCTGGGCGCGGTAGGTTATTTCTTTGGGCTGTTCATAGATTCCATGAAGCAGTTTAACGCCGCTTCGATGAAAACCGAGCATAAAATTGCCCGTATAGAATTGCTGCTGCGGTTTGTTAATGTTTTGGGCTACGGCGGCATACTTGCCATGCTTATTTACTTTGTGGCAAACGGCACAGTTTCCATAGGTGCCTTCGCCGCCGTGTTTTATTCCGTAGAGCGCATGAGCGGTGTGCTAAAAATCATAGTGGAATCTTTTGGCGACGGGCTAAAAGAAATGAGTACCGCGTCCTTCACCCATGAGTTTTTATGTATTGAAAAGGAAACCGAAACCGGCGCGGACTTTGATAAAGCAGCAGATATTCACCTGGAAAATGTCTCATTTGTCTACCCGGGTAAGCCGTACGGCAAAGCTTTGGACAACATTAACCTTACCGTCCTGCAAGGGGAAACTCTTGCCATTGTGGGCGAAAACGGTGCAGGCAAGACAACCCTTACAAAAATTATTATCGGTCTGTACAACCCCACATCCGGTTCGGTACGTTACGGCGATAAGAATATAAACGAATTTTCCGCAAAAATACGGTTCCGCCGCGTCTCAAGCGTGTTTCAAAATTTTATGCGGTACAAGCTAACCGCAAAAGAAAATATAGAAATTAGCGATGTAGAATCGGGTTTGTGCGTAGGCCAAGCCGCCACAGAAGCCGGGGCGCATTTTGCACATCTGCAAAATGGCCTTGACACAATGCTTTCCAGGGAATTTGACGGCACGGAACTGTCCGGCGGCGAATGGCAGCGCATTGCCATAGCCCGTGGGCTGTACCGCGCCCATGACGTAATTGTCCTTGACGAACCCACCGCCGCCATCGACCCAATAGAAGAATCGAATATTTTTCGCCTTTTTAAAGAATCCGCCAAGGGCAAAACCGCCATACTGGTTACCCACCGGCTTGGCTCTACAAAAATTGCAGACCGTATATTGTTGATGGAAGACGGGCGTATCTGTGAATTGGGTACCCA
This sequence comes from Bacillota bacterium, assembly GCA_009786175.1. Next base: position 10,766 of record WQTQ01000211.1, read on the forward strand.
TGAGCAGTTGATGGCGCAAGACGGAAAATATGCAAAAATGTATAAAGAGCAGGCAAGCTGGTACGAGAGGTGAATATTTTACCCCCTGATATCAGGGGGTGCATTTTTCCGCCGTATATGCTACAATAACCACGGAGGTGACAGCATGAAACAAAAATATGTCCCAATAGAAAAGCAATCTAAACGCAAGCAAAAAGAATTCCATGCCGCCCAGCGCAAAGACTGGGGCAGCATAAGCCCTGTAACGCGGGTATTTCCAAACAAAAAAGCATATGACAGAAAAAAATCCAAGTACCGGTACAATGGCGAACCGAATTTGGATTTTTTATATTGTATCCGCAAATTTAATCCTGTCCCAAATCCAACTCTGAAAAAGATATCCTTCTATTTCGCGGCCTTCGCCGTGTGACAAAAAATCATTCATAAACTCGCATAAATAGTAAAAAAACATATGGTAACAGTAAAAAGCAAGCCGCTCGGGGCGCAGTATGCAGTCAATACCTGCTTGCTTTAAAGTGTTATTAAACAATTTTACCGCCCAACTGTGGCAGCACATAACCCAAGCGTCACGCTCTATGGGCGCATACATTACCTCATCCCAATCCACTATGTAATTGCGACCGTTTCCTACGATAAAATTCCCTCCCGCATCACCGTGTGTAATGTAAAAATGGGATTTATCACGGCGGCAAACGGAAGAAAGGTACGCCAACCGGGAAGAGCAATGGGACAGTTCCGATTTAAGCTGTTCAAATAATGAAAGAACATGGTTCCCCGGTTTACTTTGCGGCATCGCGTTTAGACGCTTGCATTTGTCATAAAAATCAACAGCCGCCTTGTCCGAAAATTCAAAGACCGGGATTTCAAACCCGCTTTTTGTAAGCTTATATATTTCGCACAGCATTTGATATTCCGGGGTTTTGGTTTCATCCGTTTCTATGTTTTCACCATCAATCCACTCAAATACGCCCAGTACCGCAGAAGACGAAAGCACAGGGGTACTTTCCGGCGCATCAAAAAAAATATTAAGCTTACCGTCACGGGTTTTTATGACATTATTAATAAAACCTATCCCGTTTTCACAAAGATAATCCACCACAGGTAAGCTGTTCCGGAATATTTTTTGGTGACGCTTAAAATAATCCAACTTTGCAAAGTAGAAATTATCAGGCGTTTCAAGCTTCCAGGTTTCTCCGTAATAACCACGTTTTGCGGGCGTAATGTCAATCACATCAATGTGGTATTGCTCACAAATAACATCTTTTAAGCGGTTCATGTATTCACTGTCCCGTTGGATATAATTTCTATACATACTGCACCTTCTTTGTCAAAACATATACCAATTCATTGCCAACTTCCCTAGATTCTGCAAGAGAAAACCCGCCCAAAGCCCCTTCTGCATACGCTTTTTCAAACTGAGCGGCATAATTTTTCCCCATACCCTTCTCCCTGCCCCCAAGGCTTTTTAGCGGATAAGTAATAACCAAAAAACTCGCGTTCTGCAGGCGTGCAAGCTCAAAGCCGCGCCCCGGGGCTTGGGCTTCCAGCACAGGAACCAACTTACACATTAGCGATAAATCTGATTTTACCGCAGGGGTTTCTACAGCCAAGTCTGCGCAGTCGGCGGCGGGCGGCAAGCACAGGTATGCAAAAAAGCGGTTCAAAAGGTCTTTTGTCCGCGTGTCAATGTCATAGGCGTAATACGCTTTCAAATTCTCCATTCCCCAATAGGTTACGGAAAACGGGTTGAAGCCGCAGCCTAAATCTATAATTGTCTCTACCGGGCCTGTATGGGTTGTCACAAACCGGCAAAAATCCTCCATGTAGGGCAGACGTTCTTTTGTGGACGCGTGAAGGGCCATAATGGCGGCGCAAATCTCATTTATGCCTTTACCCGCTTCAAGCTCTTGCAGCAATGCCGCCGCCTTCTTGTGGGCGTTGCCCTGTACATACGCGCCAAACATCTGGTGCAAGCGGGTTTTTACAGCTTTTTCGCGGTTTTTACTGCCTTTGCGGCTTTCTTCTGCGTATATGCGCTGTACCAATGGCGGGTACAGCATGTTGTATTTTGAACTTATCATAGTCCGTCCCTACACCTCATTTTGTAAAAACTCCATTAACATGGTGTAAAACCGCAGGTTATGCATGGTGGCAAGGCGGTGCCCCAAGCTGTCGCCAATGCTTACCAGGTGCCGGATATACGCCCTGGAATAATTTGCGCATGCGTGGCAATCGCACAAACCGGATATTGGGCGGCTGTCCCGCCTGTGTTCGTCGTCTAAAATGTAATGATAACGGTAGAAACTGCCGTTTAGGTTTATGTTTTCGGGCTTTTCAAACTCCTCGTTAAAAACGTACAAGCGGTTATGCCGTGCCTCACGGGTGGGGATTACGCAATCGAAAAGGGTGTACCCTACCCGTACGCAAGCCACGATATTTTCCGGTCTGCCAACGCCCATGGCGTATTTCACCATTCCGTCGGGTACAAGTTCTGCCACATAGGCCAAAATTTCCAGCGTAAGCCGTCCGTCTTCATCCAAGGGCCAGCCGCCAAAGCCAAAGCCTTTGTAACCCATTTGCAAAAGAGCATCGGCGCACTCTTTACGAAGGGCTTTTTCGTTGCCGCCTTGGATAATTCCAAATATCTGCGGGGTGTTTTTTGTCTTGGTTTTGACAGACTTTGTAAAAGTATCCATGCACTTTTTGCCCCAGCGGACTGTCACATCCACAGATTCTGCCTGCCGTTCGTAAGGGTCGTTTGGGTGGGTGCAGTAATCCAACGCCATAAGAATGTCAGACCCATAGGCAAGCTGTGACTGTATGCATTTTTCCGGCGAAAGTACGGTTTTCTTCCCGTCCCGGCGGAAGATTATTTCATTTGGCCGTATTTCCCCAAAAGAAGCGTTTTCGCGAATTAGTGAAAACACCTGAAACCCGCCGGAGTCTGTAATTATTGGCTTATTCCACCCGGCAAATTTATTAAGCCCCCCAAGTGCTTTAATTGTGCTTGCGCCGGGCTTTGTCATTAAATGATACGTGTTCATTACAAGGCCCGGTACCTTACAATTTTCCAGGTCTGTAGAGTCTACAGTACGCACCACGCCTCTTGTGCCATCCGGGAAAAAGGCAGGCAGTTTTACCGTTCCGTGGGGTAGAATCAGTTCTTTCAAAATTAACCTCCCTACGCGCTAAACATTTCCTTCAAATTTAACATAGCCGCGTAAATCTCTTTTTTACTAACATCCCTGTTTATTTCATGCAATTTCGCGCTTGCTTCTTTCAGCGACCTGCAATTATACTTCACCATCACATCCACAAGCTGCGACTCCAAGCCGGGCAATTCTTCGCCCTCCTCTTCCCGGGGCACTTCCGACACATTCACAACGCAAGTGTATTCGCCTTTTTGCGCATATTCATTATCCGCCAGCATTTCAATAACTTCATTCACACCGCCGTGGTACAACCGCTCAAATTTTTTGCTAAGGTCATTACACAGGCAAACCTGCGCCGCAGGGTACTCACCGGCAATTATACGAAGTGTCGCCCATATTCGTTTTGGGGACTCATAAAACACAACCGTACCGGGCAAAACCTCCGCCAGGCTTTTAATAATATCCCCTTTGGCCCGCGGTATAAAACCCACAAAGCTAAACCGTGACCCGTCAAACCCGGAAACAGACAGGGCAGAGACCACCGCACTTGCCCCGCAAACCGCAACCACCGGGAAACCTGCCTTTACAGCCATGCTTACCAGCTTGTGCCCCGGGTCGGATATGCAGGGGGTACCCGCGTCAGAAATAAGAGCAATGCTCTTCCCCTCTTCCAGGACAGACATGAAAAAATCCCCACGTTTTTCCTCGTTAAACTTGTGGCAGGAAAACATGGGGGTTTTTATGTTAAAATGCGAAAGAAGCCCTCTGCTGTGGCGGGTATCTTCTGCGGCAATTATCTCTACTTCGCCCAAAATACGGACAGCCCTTGGGGTCATGTCCTCTAAATTACCTATTGGAGTGGCAACAACATATAAGCACGGTGCGTTGGCATTGTCAGACATTACGGTCAACTCCTGTAAATTCATGAAGTCTTTCAGAAGTTTACTATACTAGATTTCTATAAAAAATTCAAAGTCTTTTCAAATTTAAGGCTCTACCCCTTTCCGCCATTGAAATTATGCTGTATAATATTATTTGTAAAAATGTCAAATAACATGAGGTGAAAAGCAATGGATTATTCTCAATATGGTAAAAAACGAAATACAAGGAAGCTAAACCGGCATACGGCACGTATCCGCAATAAAGCAAGCCTTTTGGTTTTGCGCATAACATTAAGCCTGGTGCTTATTGCAGGCTTTGCTCTGGTTGGCGGCGGTGTAGGTTTGTACTTTGGCATTTTAGCCAACTCACCCAACATTAACATGGATATGGCAAGGTCCGAGTATCACAGCTCATTTATTATTTGCGGACATACAGGCGAAGAGCTGCTGCGCTTACATGCCGGCCATAACCACGAATTTGTTTATATCGACCAAATTCCATACCACGTACGTCACGCCTTTGTGGCAATAGAAGACGAGCGGTTCTTCGAGCATAACGGAATAGATATACGCGGCATAGGCCGTGCCTTAAACACCTTAATTGAATCCGGCGGCAGCCGTACCGAAGGCGCAAGTACCATTACCCAGCAGCTTATCAAAAACATGCTGGACCGTTTCGAATCCAACGTTATTTACAAATTGCAAGAGCAGTACCTGGCCATTTTCTTCGAACGTTATTTAACAGAACAAATGGGCTGCCGTATGGCAGCAAAAGACACTATTTTGGAATCATACCTTAACATCATTAATCTTGGCCGCTCTAACTACGGTGTTCAGGCAGCGGCTCAGTTTTACTATGGCGTAGACGTTTGGGATCTTACAATTGCCCAAGCCGCAACCATAGCCTCTATTACTCAAAACCCTTCCCGCTTCCCGCCGGACACAAGGCCGGACGCTAACTGGGCAAGGACACAGCTTGTACTAAGAAGTATGCATCGCTTAGGTTTTATCACAGATGAAGAGTTTGACGAGGCAATGAGGGAAGTAGAACGCCCCGACGGAACCATGATAGGTGCCGTGTACAGCTCTATTGTCCGTACAGCAGCCGGTGCCACACGCCCGATAATTTCCGAGTTCGACTGCTTTACAAACGCGCTGCTTAATTCTATCCGCAGCGATTTAATGACACAATTTAACTGGAACCGCGAGCAGGCAAACGCGCAAATCTTTGGCGGCGGGGTTCGCATTTATACAACACAGCACCCGGGAATGCAAGCGGCTGTAGACCGAGTTTTCCTCGATGATTCATACTGGCCGGAATCCGACTTTTCCATAGATGTGGAACTTAACTTTACGGTAAAAAACACCTTTACAAATCTACAGGAGCGTATGCGCCCCAAAACCAACGTCTCTACAATGGAAGAAGCAGAAGCATGGGTTGAGGAAACTTTAAACAGCTTCATTACCCCTTATCAAACTTTGGTAGACGATCCGCTTCCATTGTTTACTCCGCAGCCACAAGCAGCGTTTGTACTGCTGGATCACCATACAGGCCATGTTTTGGCTTTACGCGGTGTCCGGGGCGAGCTGGGGGCAAACCGTACTTTAAACCGCGCAACCCAATCAACCCGCCAGCCCGGCAGCCAGCTTAAAACAATTGGTATTTTTGGCCCGGCTTTTGACATGGGCATTATGCACCCGGGCACAATGATTGCAGACCAGCCCTTTACCTATGTCTGCCGCTGGACAGGTAACGAATGGTCACCCGGCAACTGGTGGACCGGTTTCCGCGGGCCTATGACAGTGCGCGCCGCCGTTTACGATTCTGCCAACGTAGTTTCTGCCCGTGCAACCGCAGACACTACAATCCCTCATGTTGGGACGGAAACCATGTTCGATTACCTTAGGAACATGGGCATTACCACATTGGCACCCGGCCACGAAGGCCCTGCCGTAGCCCTTGGGGGCATGCGTTATGGTGTCCGCTTAATAGAACTTGCCGGTGCCTATGGCATGGTTGCCAACGGCGGTATGTTTAACCCGCCTGTACTGTACACATTGGTGCTTGGCCACGACGGCAGAATTTTGCTGGAAAACCCCGATAACCCAACTCGTGTTTTCCGTGATACAGCCGCGTATATGCTGCTTGACACAATGAAAGACACAATGACACGCGGAACAGGACGGGCCCATAACTGGACCAGCGAGCAGCTGCGCAGAAATATTCCAATTGCAGGCAAAACCGGGACAACACAAGCCCGCCGGGACCTTGGTTTTTCCGGCTCTACCCCATACTTTACCGCGTCTATCTGGATGGGCAACGACGATAACGAGGTAATGACCCGCGGGGCTCAAGGGGCTCACTTAAACGCATGGCGCAGTATAATGCAGGAAATCCATGAAGGTTTACCACCACGCCAATTCACACGCCCTGCAGACGGCAGGCTTGTTACCGTTACCGTCTGCGCAGACTCGGGCTTGCTGGCCGGTGAACTTTGCCATCATGATTCCCGCGGCAACCGTGTAAGCACAGGTGTAATTGATTCTCATTTCAGGCCTACCGAACACTGTACAATACATGTACGTTTCAGGTACTGCCTGGTCCACGGCCTTCTTGCAGGGCCTAACTGCCACGAAGACACGATTAGTAACCGGGTTGGCATTAATTTTGGCCCGGAAATTTATGGCGGGTTCCCGCAGGGTGTTATAGACGGGCTGGTTTGCCATAACTGTATCCCTCTTACTCACCTCCCATGGGAAATCCCAAATCAAGATGAAGGGCCTCCGTTAACTTTATGGCCGGAATTAAATTTACCTATTCCGCCAATGCCGGATAATACGCCGCCGTCTTCTAATGTACCTGTTACACCACAACCGGACGACGACATTGTAGAGCCGCTTCCATTCCCGCCAAACCATGGCATTGTAATTCCGGACCTGCCATCCGACTTTTTCACATCAGACCCTACTCCTGACACAGAAGATGATCCACCATATGGATTTTAATCACGTTTCCGTTATGCCCCGGGAAGTTATCGAATGCTTAAACCCGGGGCGTGGCGGCGTATTTGTAGACGGCACATTGGGCGGCGGCGGCCATTCTAAATTAATTCTTGACGCATTGCCCCCAAACGGGCGTTTAATCGGCATAGACCGTGACGAGAACGCTATTGCCGCCGCAACTTCTTTTTTACCGGATAACGCTTTTACAGCGGTGCGTGGTAACTTTCACCATATGCCGGAAATTTTACAAGACCTTAACATTCCTGCGGTAGACGGTATACTTCTGGATTTAGGGGTATCCTCTCATCAATTAGATACGCCGGAACGGGGGTTTTCCTATCGTTTTGACGGCCCGTTGGATATGCGTATGGATAACCGCTCACGCCTAACCGCTTTCGATATAGTAAATACCTACACAGAAAAAAATCTTGCAGATTTATTTTTTTCTTATGGTGAAGAACGTCATTCACGCCGTATTTCCCGTGCAATATGCACCGCTCGCACCAATGCTCCCATAAAAACTACGCTGGAACTTGCAAACATTGTAGAGCAGGCAAGCCCCAAACAAAGATATGGCATGCCACACCCGGCAATGCGTACATTTATGGCCATACGAATTGCCGTAAACGATGAACTTTCTCCCCTTGGCGGTGTTTTGCAAAACATAATTAGCTGCCTTGCCCCTGCTGGGCGAGTTGTTGTAATAACCTTCCACTCGTTGGAAGACAGAATCGTAAAAACTACCTTTCAAAAAGTAGCGTCGCCATGCGAATGCCCAAGAGACATACCATACTGCGTATGCGGTAAAAAAGCCGGGCTTCGTATAATAACAAAAAAGCCATTACTGCCTTCGCAAGAGGAATTAGATATGAACAAACGCGCCCACAGCGCGAAACTAAGAGTAGCTGAAAGGATATGATCTGATGCAAGGCTCAACTGCTCGCAGGCTTCACCAGGACGATGTTCCTGTTCCCAGAAACCACCCTCGCCCACAAAATCGTGCTATGCAAAAAAATAATTCCGGTCAAAAGAAACGCGTATTACGGCCCAAAAAGAAGAAGCCCCACATGTACGATCGCGTACTTAAGGGCTCTAAAAATATGCCCAGCATTTTTAGGCGCGGTAATATATACTTCCTTGTTGAAAACGAAGCAAGCCAGTACCGTATCCCCAGAACCGTAATTTTCACCGTAGCTCTTATATTTTCATGTGCTTTAATAATAACTTTAGCCCAGGCACAAATTATGGGCATGGAGCGGCAAATCAGTCAATCCGAAGGCAGAATACGCGCCCTCTCAAATGAAAACCTAGATTTATCTTCACGGTTAACCGGTCGTTATACCCTAGAGGAAATCGAATATATAGCAACCTCACGGCTAGGCATGATTCCTCCGGACCCGTCTCAAATTATAGAAATTTATGTACCGCCTCATAGCAACGTAATACTTAACAGGGCAGAGCATCTATTACCCAGAGAAAATTATTTTTGGATGGATATCCGCACATTTGTAAGCGGATTATTTAACAGATTTTTTGGAGGGAGTTAATTATGCCCAAAAACCGAAAAAAGAGAGTACCGGTTAAGCAGCAAAGAGACAGGTATGCCAAATTTATAGGTGCGGTTCTAACCTTGGTTTTTATTATACTTTGCTACAGAATTTATCATATACAGGCAGTTGACGGGGATTATCTAAGGCAACGCGCCCTGCGTCAGCAAAGTATAGTGCAGCAACATCGCGTAAACCAAACTATTCCCGCATCACGCGGCGAAATTATGGACAGGCACATGCAGCCAATAGCCTCGACTATTCCTGTGTTCGAAATTTTTATGGACGTAAACCTGATACATGAAGCAGGAGATAGGGTTAGGGAGGCTCATATAGATGCCTTGCATAGGCATTTAGGCATTCCTATTGGCAGCTTAACAGAGCATTTTCGTACAGACAATGAAGGCAACCTGGTAAACCCGCACGGTGCATCCCACCGTATTGTGGCCAGGGACATAGAGCCTGATGTTGCTTCATATTTAACTACTAATTTTACTCACATACATTCTACAAGGATGTCAAAACGCTTTTATCACGATCCATTTTTCGCGCCGCAGGTCATCGGGTTCACCAGAGGTGATACAAGATGGGGCTTAGAAGCTGCTTACAATACAGAACTTGCGGGCTCGCCGGGGCGGCTTTTTGTGGTGCAAGGGGAAACGGAAGAAATCCCTGTGCGTGACGGTTACACCCTTATTACTACTTTAGACAGCGATATTCAGCGGTTGGCACAATCAATTGTAGACCAAACATATACAGAAATGAACGCCTCTTTTGTAGGCAAAATTGTAGTTGACCCACATACCGGTGAGGTTCTTGCAATGGCGCAGGCACCTACATTTTCCCTTGCAGACCCATTTAACCCCAATTATATTACAGACCGTCAACTGCAGCGGGAATGGGATTACCTTTCAGGTGGCGAACAATCTGACCGGATGAACTACTTGTGGCGGAATTTTCACATTTTTCAATCGTACGAACCCGGCTCTATTTTCAAACCTGTAGTTATGGCCGCCGCCATAGAGGAAGGCGTCCTGGAAATGAGCCCGTATCGTCCGTTCCATTGTAATCGTGACAGATTTATCGGAACAGATCTTCTTCGGTGCTGGACAAGCCACGGTGCCTTAACTTTTCGGTCAGCTTTATACCGTTCTTGCAACATAGCCATGTTTGACATAATGAATTTATTAGGACACGATGCAACTACCTTTTACCGCTACAGAGGATACTTTGGTTTTGCCGCACGGACAGGAATAGACTTGCCCGGTGAAGCTTCTGTCTCTTCTCGTGCTGTTATGTATGGGCTGGCCGACTTGGGCAGGGTAGAGCGTGCAACAAGCTCTATTGGACAGGGCTTTAACGCCACCACCATTCAGTCTATTATGGCATATGCGGCTCTTATAAACGGCGGCAATATGCTGCAGCCATTCTTAGTTTCCCACATAATTGACAGCCATGGCAATATAGTGCGCGAAACCCAGCCTACTATAGTGCGCCGGGCTATTTCCCAGGAAACATCCGACTTTATACGCAGAGAAATGCAGCATGTTGTTAGTGCGCCGGGCGGTACAGCCCATTCAGCCCTTATACCGGGACACGCCATAGGCGGAAAAACAGGTACAGGACAGCAAGGCAGACGCGCAGCCGGTATAGACTCCCTGTCTTACGTATCATTCCTGCCTATAGAAAATCCGCAATTTCTGGCTTTAATGGTTGTACACGAAATTTGTACTCACTCATACCATGGCGCAGGCAGAGAGTTGGGTCCAAGAATGCGCCGTTTTTTTGAAGAAATAATTAGCATAAGAGGTATACCGCCATCTGACGGGCCTAATGCCGCTAATTTATGGGAAGGCTTTCTTACACGTGCTGATGTAATGCCGGATTACAGCGGTCAGCGTCTTGTGGATGCCGTGGAAGACTTAAGTAACAGAAGCCAGGGCGGTTATCAAGTTGTAGGAAGCGGCACAATAGTTTCCCATACAATTCCTGCGCCCGGGCGTCCAATGCCGCAAAATTCATTGGTTACATTCCATATGGAGAGTGAAACACGTGTAGACGGACATATGGCTTTTGTGCCGGATTTGGAAGGGCTTACGGTAAACGCGGCAGATTCTTTGCTGCGCGAAATTGGATTACGTCCTTTATGGCTGCACAGCCTAACACCACAAACTACTTCTAATAATAACGGCATACCCAGAACAACCAATCCGGACTCGCGGGACGAAGACGACCCCAGCAGCGACACCGGCCACTCGGCACAGCTTATGGACAGAATTTATCAACAGTTTCCTGCACCGGGTGTAGAATTGGAATGGGGTACGATGGTAATGTTTAGGGCAAGATAATTTTCTATGAAGGTCAAAAGCAAAGGAGTACCAAATTGAGCACAAATAAGGAATACGGCAACGAAAGTATTACCGCGTTAAAAGGCGCGGACAGGGTACGCAAACGCCCCTCTGTAATTTTTGGTTCGGACGGTGTTGACGGCTGCCAGCACGCAATTTTCGAAATTATTTCAAACTCTATAGACGAAGCAAAAGAAGGCTACGGTAAGCAAATAGAGATTATTCGCCATGCAGACTTTTCGATAACGGTAAAAGACCATGGACGCGGCGCGCCTGTGGATTACAACCCTATCGAAAAAAAGTATAACTGGGAGCTTCTTTTTTGCGAACTGTACGCAGGCGGAAAGTATTCCAACAACGATGAGGACAGTAACTACACTTACAGCCTTGGGCTTAACGGCCTTGGCCTGTGTGCAACCCAATACAGTTCCGCGTATATGAACGCCGAAATATTAACGAAAGGCTGGCGGTACAACCTCTACTTTGAAAAGGGCGAAAACGTTGGCGGCTTAAAAAAAGAAGAATACAACGGCAGAAAAACCGGAACCACTATTACCTGGCTGCCGGACCGTGACGTTTTTACAGATATAAACGTGCCACTTGAATGGTACAAAGATATGTTAAAACGCCAAGCCATAGTAAACGAAGGCATAACTTTCATTTTAAAGGATCAAGGAAGCGGCGAGACCTTTAATTTTTATTACGAAAACGGTGTCCGCGATTATATTAAAGAGCTTGCAGACGAAACAGCTTTTACAGAACCGTGTGTCCTTTCACATGAAACACAAGGCCGCGACAGGCCCGATAAGCCGGAATACAAGCTTAAATTTGAAGTTGTCTTCTGCTTTTCTAACGATGTTAACAGGCTTGAATATTATCACAATTCCAGCTACTTGGAATATGGCGGCTCACCGGATAAGGCCGTACGCAATGCATTTGTATATGCAATTGACGCATATCTAAAAGCAGGCAACCACTACAAAAAGGACGAAAAACGGATAACCTTTAACGATATAGAGGAAAGTTTAATCCTTATCATAAATTCGTTTTCAACCGTAGTGTCCTTCGAAAACCAAACTAAAAAGGCGATTATTAATAAATTTATTCAAGATGCCATGACAGATTTCTTAAAAAAACAGCTTGAAGTGTATTTTATCGAACACAAAGCCGATGCCGACAGGTTAACGGCTCAAATACTCGCAAATAAACGCAGCCGCGAATCTGCGGAAAAAACCCGTATTACATTACGGAAAAAGCTTACAGGCAGTATCGACTTAAATAACCGCGTAGAAAAATTTGTAAACTGCCGCACAAAGGACACAAACCGCCGGGAGCTTTACATTGTGGAAGGTGACTCTGCGCTTGGTTCCTG
>WQTQ01000212.1 GCA_009786175.1 Bacillota bacterium
GGGACGCCGTTCATGCCGTCCCGGCTGTACTTGCTGTTGGCGTCAACCCCGTAGCGTAAATCCCAGGGGCGGCCAACAACAGGCCAGTAGTCTGTAGGTGGGAAGTCTATCCCGCCGTATTTTGCGGCGGCTTCCATGTCGTTGATACTCCACATTTCTACCGGCGCGCCAAGGGTACACCCGGCAAAGCGGCCAAGCACCGCACCTGCCATTCTTTCCCGTAAATTTGGGATGTTTTTAACGGGTACATTACCGCCGGGGCATAGTTTGCGGATTGCCGCGTAATCTGACGGTTCGCCAGGGGTTTCATGTTCACCGGCCAGTTTTTCGATGGCAGCGAGTGCGTGTTTTAACGCGGCTTCAAGTTTTTCCGTTTCAAGTTTTACTTCCGCTGTTTTGCCGTACTCTGCGGCCAGTGCGCCATAGTCTGCAATTTTAGATAATGTGCTGCGTAGGTTGTTCATGTCCGGGTAAATCATTTTGCGACCTCCTATACTGTGGATGAATTTCAACTGGTAGGATTCTCTTACCAGTTGGATTTCAGTTGGCCTGAAAATTGGACCAACTGAAATTAGTGGCACCTGTGTTTACTTAAAAAACACCGGCAAATACTCCTTATGCGCTTCCAGTAAATCTTCAAAGGCCGCTTTGGCAGTTGTTAAATCCTGTATCAATGGGTTGGCCATTAGCGCACGTATGGCATCCAGCCTGCAGCCTGTCAGGGCGGCTTTTACGGTGTATCGTTCATAAGTTTTAACGCTTTGGATAAGGTTTTGTACAAGTTCGTTGCCCGGCTCGGTTACTTTTGTTGGTGTCGCACCGTTTTTGCCTACATAGGCGCAAACCTCGACTGCGTCATTATCTGCTAAATATGGCAGTGCGCCGTTGTTAAGGGTGTTTACAACGTGTACTTTGCCGTCATCTGTGTAAATAGATTCAGCCAGGGAAACTGCCGCTTCCGAATACATTGCCCCGCCCCGTTTGGAAAGCTCTTCCGGCTTGTGGCACAAGTTTTCGTCTTGGAACATTGCAAGCAGTTCCTCTTCAATTTTCATGCAGTCTTCGCCCCGGGTTGGCTTGTCGCTGTCACCGCCAAGCCATGCACCTCTTGGGAACAGAAAATGGTTCAAATATCCGTTTGGGATACCTTCCAGCAAGCGGATAATTTCTTTACGGGAGTTGTCTCCCCAGCTTAGTTTGTCCAATAATTCATCGTTGCCTGTTACGGCTTCGCGCAGGTAATCCCTGCCGCCGTGGCGTATGCCGGTTACAACGCTCATGTGGTTTAGGCCCACGTAGTCAACCTGCGCCCCTTCTATACCAAAAGCTTTTTGCGGGTAAGAAACCATGCCAAGCGGTGCGTTGCATAAGCCAAGCATTTTTGTTTTTGTATGGTTTAGCAGTGCCTGGGCGTTAATGCCCGATGGGTTAGAAAAATTTATCATAAAAGCATCGGGGCAGTATTTTTCCATTGCGGCGGAAATGTTCATCATTACGGGAATGGTGCGCAACGCCTTAAAAAAGCCGCCTATACCTGTTGTTTCCTGGCCCAAAAGGCCGTGTTTTCTTGGGATCTTCTCGTCTAAAACCCTGGCGGGAAGCATCCCCACACGTATTTGTGCAAATACAAATGCGGCACCGTCAAGAGCTTCTTCAAGGTTTTCCGTAAAAAATACATTAGCATCCATTTTACCGGCTTTCACCATGCGGCAGGCCAGGTTGCCCACGATGTCCAATTTTCTCCTGTCAATGTCCATCAACGCTATTTCTTTTACGGGGAAGTTGTCTTTACGGTTTACAAGACCTTCGATAAGCTCGGGCGTGTATGTGCTGCCGGAACCAATAATTGCAATTTTCATGATTTTCCGCTCCTCAAAATTTATGTTATTGCGTGGATTATACTTATATTTCCAAAAATGCGCAATGTAATTTGTGTATGTTCATAATTTCCTAATAAATAGTGACACTGACAAATTCGCCTGTTATAATAGCATTATCATAAAGTAGGCGACACTGCCTAACGATGGAGGAGATTTTATGCGTTTTGTGTTTACAGGAAAAAACATGACTGTAACTGAAGGCATCAAAGAGCGAGTATCTAAAAAACTTGGCCGCTTGGAAAAACTACTGCCGGACAATACGGATGTTTATGTAACATTTAGCGAAAATAAGCATCTTACAACAATGGAAGTATCCATACCTGTGCATAAGCGTATGCTGCGTGCAGAAATTGTAGACGAAGATGTCATTAACTGTATGGACCAAGCGGTGGATGTTTTAGAGCGGCAAATTGTAAAATATAAATCCCGTTTGCGTGACCGCCGCCGCCGTAGTGTAGCCACAAACGACGAGTTAAGCTTCCTAGATTTAGGGACAGATAGTAATGAAACCGTAACACCGGAAATTGTTATTACCCGTACCAAGCGTTTCGCGCTTAAGCCAATGGATGCACAGGAAGCTGTTATGGAAATGGAATTGTTAAACCACAATTTCTATGTGTTCCGCAATAGTTGGACAGACGAAATTAATGTAGTGTACAAGCGTAATGACGGCGAGTATGGACTTATTGAGCCACAATGATATATCTTTTTGCCACAAACAACCCCGGCAAAGTAAAAGAGATACAAGCTGTATTTAACGCCGCCGGGCTTAAAATGGTTACCCTTGGGGAGTTGGGTCTTTTTTTCGAACCTACAGAAACCGGCTCAACTTTTGAAGAAAATGCCATTCAAAAAGCTGTAAAAACATCGGAATTTCTCGGCAAGAACGGTCACGAAAACGTGGTCGTTCTTGCGGATGATTCCGGCTTGTGCATAGACGCAATGGGCGGTGCCCCCGGTGTAGACTCTGCCAATTTTATGGGACGGGAAACACCGTACGAAGTGCGCAATGCGCATATCATAAAGGAATTGCAAAATTCCGGAAATAGGGTGGCTAAGTTTGTATGTGTAATTGCCTGCGCCTTCCCAAACGGGCAAATAATTACTACGGAAGCCGCCATACACGGTGAAATAGCACATGCCCCGTCGGGCGAAGGCGGTTTTGGTTTTGACCCTATCTTTTATATACCGGAATACGGCAAAACTTCCGCAGAATTAACTATGGAAGAAAAAAATAAAATAAGCCATCGCGGCAAAGCACTGGCACTTATGATTAGGAAGTTGACTTCATGAAGATTTTACTGATTAGCGACACACACGGAATGGTAACACCACTAAAAAATGATGTATTGCCCAAATATGCAAGTGAAGTACAGCTGGTGGTACACCTTGGCGACTATGTTAGAGATTTAATGGGTTTGCGAAGCAGTTATCCTAATCTAGAAATGGTTGGGGTGGGCGGTTCATTCGAGTCCCAGGAAAAAGCAGAGCACATATTGACCTTGGGCGACGATGCGGGTAATCGTCGTCTGCTGTTTATGCACGGTCACTCGGTTGACGTAAAAACCGGCCTTGACCGGATTATGTATTATGCCCAACAAAAAGGCGTAGACGCTTGCTTTTTTGGCCATACACACGAGTCAGTAACTTTTGTAAACAACGGCATATTTTTTATGAACCCCGGCAGCGTAGCTCATCCGCGTGGAGGATTAAAAGGGACAATCGGCCTTGTTTCAATTTCACCGGATGGCGAAATTACCGGGGAAGTGGTATACGCATGAAATCTGCGTTGGACGCCCGCTGGGTAATGCGTAAAACAGATGCAAATTTGTCTCTTATGTCAGAGATTCTTAATATTAGCGAAGTTATGGCGCGGGTTATGGCAAACCGGGATATTCGCAGTAAAAATACTGCGTTGTCGTTTCTTAAGCCATCCATTGAAAACCTGCGTCCGTTTTCGCAGATGAAGGACGCCCAAAAGGCGTTAATTCGTATTGGCAAAGCATTATCCGCACGGGAGCAAATTACAGTTTATGGCGACTACGATGCCGACGGCATAACAAGCACGGTTATTTTGTACAAAGTGCTTAAGCGATTGGGTGCCAGAGTTTCCTATTACATACCGCACAGGGTGAAAGAAGGCTATGGGCTGAACAAGAACGCCGTTACCAGCCTGGCATACACCGGCACCAACCTTATTATTACTGTAGACAGCGGCATTTCCGCAACAGAAGAGGTTGCTCTTGCCGCGTCTTTTGGCATAGACACAGTAATTATCGACCATCACGAACAAGGGGATACGCTGCCCCAAGCCATAGCCGTAGTTGACCCGAAACAGCACGATTGCCCGTATCCGTTCAAAGGAATGTGTTCTGGCGGGCTTACTTACAAATTGGCCGTCGCGCTTTGTGAATACATGAAAGTACCGTTTGTAGAACAGCAAGAATGTTTGGTACTGGCGGCAATTGCCACAATATGTGACATTGTACCGTTAAGGGATGAAAACCGTATTTTAGTAAATTGCGGCATGATACTTTTAAACGCGAACAAGCTGATAAACCCCGGACTTGGCAGTTTGTTGACTGTTCGCGGGTTTTTAGAGAAACCTATTGACACATTTACCGTAGGTTTTGTAATAGGCCCATGCATAAACGCGTCCGGCAGGTTGGATCATGCCGCTAAAGCGGTAGACCTTTTTCTTGCGGGGGAAGAAAATGTAATGGAGCGTATTCAGTTAACCCACGAACTTATAGAACTTAACGACCGCAGAAAGCAGTTAACGACTGATTGCGTAGACCGGATTCTTTCCGAGCTTCCGGATGAGTTAGACAAGATTCTTGTGATACGGGATGATGAAATCCATGAAAGTATAGCCGGAATAGTGGCCGGGCGTATAAAAGAAAGCACCGGCCGCCCCACAATTTTGCTTACCCGTGGTGACGAAGCGATAAAAGGGTCCGGGCGTTCGTCGGGCTGCTACAATATTTTTGAAGCTTTGCTTGCCCATAGCCATTTGTTTGTGCGCTTTGGCGGCCACGCAATGGCGGCGGGGCTGACAATAACAGAAGAAAACATTCCTCTTTTGCGCGAAGCCCTTAACCGGGACTGTGCGCTTACAGAAGAAGACTTCCGCCCGCAGATTGATATTGATTGCGAGCTTCCTCTTGAACATGTAACCATTCACTTAGCGGACGAGCTTTCCCGCCTTGCACCCTTTGGAAGCGGCAACCACGAGCCGTTGTTTGCAAGCCGTGGCGTTTATGTAGAAAATATGCGGGCCATAGACGATAAAAATACGTTAATATTTACATTCAAAATTGCCGGTGGGTATCGGGTCAAAGGTATTGCCTTTGGGCTGAACGATGTTTTTAACCACGCCATTGAAGAAGCCGGTGTAAATAAATACGGCGGATTTTGCATGGATGTTGTATACGGTTTAGAGACGAATGTGTTTAACGGAAATATTTCTGTGCAGATGCGCGTGAGGGATTTTGCGGTTTTAAGTGAAAATAATTAAACGGGGTGTCGCAAACATGAAAAAAGAAACTTGGTCGCCAATAAAGGAAGTGCTGTTTACCTACCTTGCTGTCAGTAAAATTTGGTACTGGTTTGCTGTCGCTGTAGGGGTTGAAGGCAATAACTGGGCAGAGATGGGGCGTATCTTACTTAATCGCCTTTTGGGGCGAGATTTAACAATAATTGTGTGCGTAATAATCTTTTTTTACATGGAAAAACGCATTCGTCTCAAAAAAACTAAATACAGTACAATTGCCGAGAACATCATATTTTATACCGCCGGATATGTAATTTTTGCCCTTGCAATAACTGTCAATATTGTGTTGATAAGTATATTCACGAATGCCACAGTTGGTTCAGTTCCGGAACTTGTTGTATACGCCACGGCGGGTTATATTTTGACTTTTGCGGTGTTGTATATCAAGGAGAGGTTAAAAGGTGAAGAAGCTCCCCTTGCGTCGGAAACTCATCGGAAGCATTTATCTATGCTCAAGACCTTGCGGGACGAAGGTTACTTGACCCAGGAAGAATTTAACCGAAAAAAAGGTATATTGGCTTAAGCAGCATTGTAGTGAAATATGAACATAGAATATTCCCCAGGGAGATGATCTTTTTGATGATTTTAACCAACATCGGTGAACTTATGCAAATTATAGAGGGAAATCACGCGGACCCTCATCATATTTTGGGGATGCACGGCGTCCAACTAAACGGTGAAGATTATACGGTTGTACGGGTGTTTAACCCGGATGCCGCAGAAGTGGAAGTCTTTAACCCGGCTACTCCAAACGTGCGTCATAAGCTAGAGATGGAACACAAAGCCGGTTTCTTTTCGGCGGTTCTGCCAAAAAGGGAACACTTCCATTATAAACTGGCCTTCACCGGGCACAGCGGGCAAACATGGGAATCTTTTGACCCATACAGTTTTGGGCCCATTATTTCGGAACTGGATTTGCATCTTTTTGGCCAAGGTACCCATTATGAAATTTACAATAAATTGGGTGCGACGCCAATGACGGTAGACGGCATAAGCGGTGTACTTTTTGCGGTGTGGGCACCAAACGCCAAACGGGTTAGTGTAATTGGGGATTTTAATGGCTGGAGTGGCTTGCGTAACCCAATGAGAATGTTTGGCAGCTCCGGTTTATGGGAATTGTTTGTCCCCGGCCTTGTTGATTATGATAAGTACAAATTTGAAATAGCGTCACACACGGGAGAGCTTTTACGAAAAGCCGACCCGTATGCATTTTTTGCAGAATTGCGCCCGGGTACTGCCTCTATGGTTTATGACATTGATGGTTATAACTGGGGCGATGCTAAATGGGTTGCAAACCGTAAGAAAAAAGCCCCGCTGGATGGGCCGGTTAATGTGTACGAACTTCACGCCGGTAGTTGGAAGCGCGGAAAGGATGACGGCGAATCCTTCCTTAGCTGGCCGGAACTTGCTGCCGAGCTGATACCCTATGTAAAAGACATGGGTTACACCCACATCGAACTTATGCCAATAACCGAATATCCCTTTGACGGTTCTTGGGGGTACCAGGTAACCGGTTTTTACGCGTCAACCAGCCGTTACGGCACCCCAAAGGAATTTATGGCATTTGTAGATGCTTGCCATCAAAACGGTATTGGCGTGTTTTTAGACTGGGTTCCCGCCCATTTCCCCAAGGACACCCACGGCCTTGCCTGTTTCGATGGGACATGCCTGTACGAACACGAAGACTCGCGCAAAGGCGAACACCCCGGTTGGGGAACACTGGTATTTAACTACGGACGCAACGAAGTTAAGAATTTTCTTATTGCGAACGCATTGTTCTGGTTAGAAAAATATCACATAGACGGGCTGCGGGTAGATGCTGTTGCGTCCATGCTGTATTTGGACTACGGTAAGGACAGCGGCCAGTGGGTTCCTAACCAGTATGGCGGGCGAGAAAATGACGAAGCCGTAGAATTTATGAAGCATATGAATTCCATTATCGCAGATAAACACCCGAATGTGCTGATAATTGCGGAAGAATCGACCGCGTGGCCGGGGGTTACGCACCCTGTAGAGGAAAACGGCCTGGGCTTCAACCTTAAGTGGAACATGGGCTGGATGAACGATTTTTTATCGTATATGAGAACGGATAGTGTATACCGAAAACATCACCATCACAATTTAACATTTAGTATGGTCTATGCTTATTCGGAAAAATATATTTTGGTTCTGTCCCACGACGAAGTAGTGCATGGCAAAGGCTCGCTGATAAACAAAATGCCGGGAGATATTTGGCAAAAGTTTGCAAATTTGCGGGCGGCTTACACGTTTATGATGGGCCACCCGGGCAAAAAACTGCTTTTTATGGGCGGCGAGTTTGCTCAGTTTAGCGAATGGAGCGAAATGCGGCAACTTGACTGGTTTTTAATTGACGATTACGAACATCACCGTCAAATGCATAATTTTGTACGGGATATTAACAAGATATATCTGAAAGAAAAAGCACTGTGGCAGAATGATTTTTTACCGCTGGGTTTCCGGTGGATTAGCAGCCACGACAGTGAACGCAGCATTGTATCTTTTTGCCGGGTGGGGAAAAGCCCGCGAAGTAAATACTACGAATATTTGGTTTTTGTATGTAATTTTACACCTGTTCCGCACTTGGATTATCGCGTAGGGCTTCCTGTGGCAGGTAAATACAAAGAAATTTTGAACAGTGATGCAACAATTTACGGTGGCAGCGGAGTTTTAAACCCCGGCACACTTGTGGCAGAAGAGCACTTATGTGACGGGCGAGAATACAGTGTGCCTATAAAGCTGCCGCCCCTGGGTGTGGTGGTGTTAAAAGGGAAGTCAGAATAAATATCTTGAAAAAAGCGCGGAAATTGTCCGCGCTTTTTTCGCGCTTATTCTATTAACCATAGACGTACTCTGTTGTGAATTTCTTGCGCGGCAGCCTGCGCCCTAATCAACCCCAGCATAAATTGCTGAATTGGTGCCTCATATACAGCTGGCGGCAAGTAAAAAAGAGGGGTAATCATTTGCATTTCCGTATAACCGAGTATGCGCTCCTTCATGTTGTCAAGTTGAGTAAGGGCAGCCGAAGTAAGTATAGCTGTACTAACTCCATAGGCAACAACAGAAGGATCTGTGGTAATAAACAATCCACCGACAGTAGTTTGTAAGGCAGTATTGCCAAAGTTGCCGCCAAAATACCATGGGATAGCCAATTGTGTTTCCATAACTCTGTCATAATGAATGTCAAACAGCGAACGCTTTATTGGTACTGACAGACAAAAATCCATATGGCCGCGACGCATACCGGGCGTATCGTCAGCCGTCCCAACGAACGACATTAGATGTTTTACCATCTCCCAAGCTATGTCCAAATTAGCTCTGGCACTTACTATTACAGTGCCAATAGTGCTGGAGTTGTTCATGCTGTTTGGGTCATGCCTGCCACCGTCATTAAATGATAAATTGCCCCAAGGTATATGGTCAATTTTTAACCTGCCCATATTATCTGTGAGCGGTACAAAGTGTGAAAAAATAGGGTCTTCATACTCTAACAAAGCAATTAATGGATCCATGCGATGCCTATGGTTGGTAAATACAAATTGACCTGCCATAATCTCCAAATGAATTGGCCTGTGCATAAGAAAATTTGTATGCCCACTGGGGTCTAACGAAAAATTAGCTGAATTAATCCGTCTTGCCTCAGCAAGCTTTTCTAAAAACAAAGCAAACTCCCCGTCAGTTAAACGTGATGTCCTGCTGTCCATATCTATGTGGCTGCTCATTTCAAATTTGAGAATCCTGCTTAGTTCAAAATAAGGACCAAACTCCAGGTGGCTATATTGTGGATATTCATTGACTAAATCCAAATATATTTCATGCATCTGGGTTAAAGAAATAGCGGAATATTGAGAAAAACGATTAATAATAGACGGAGGAAGACTGGTGTTTATCCCTACATATTCAAACCCAAAATTAAGAGGCATCGCATACAAACCGCCGCGGAATTCAAAGGGTTTCAGTGCTTGGGTAAAAAAGTCATCTCTGTTTAAATTGGGGTCATTGTCAATCATCTGATAAAAATCTGCCAAAAAGCCGTTCTCTATCATTGCATAAAACGGCTGCCCTTCCAATATCATAATGTCATAGATTTGCCCTGCCATCATTTGTGTTTGCAGCCGTAGCAATGCGCTTTCGTGTTCCCAGACGGAAAAATGTGTAACTTCTAATCTAAAAGTATTACCCATTTCGCGTTGCTGCGATTGCATTTTCCTTGCGGCAGCATTAAACATGTTGCGAAACCTGCCGGGTATAAATGCTGTCAGCACGTATTCGCCGGGTATTTGACATTCGGTTTCTGTAGTTGAAATATGTGAACTCGAATTGTATTCATTATTTTGTTCTGTTGGCAAAATTTCTCTTCTTCTTCCGCAAGATGAAAGCATAAGAAGTAGGATAAGTAACGCAGATATGATGACACATATTGTAATTTTATTCCGATTCATAACTATCCTCATTTCATAATGCGGGGTACCGCTGTTAATTACAATGCGATACCCCGCTTGTTACCTATGCCAGCTTATTTGCTGGGAGTGGCATCGAATGGATTATTATGGACGTATCTGCTACGAGTATCATTTGCCAATCCGCTACTCCAATCATTATGCAACATAGTTCCTACAGAACATGAACAACTAGGGCAACCACAAGTGCAATACGCTTCCGCACTATTCTCCACAACATCATGACGCTTGCCAAGTGCTAATTTTTTACTACCTTTTCCATGCTTTCACCTCCTTCCTTTCAGTAATACACAATCAAATTATCTTAACGGTAGTGCTTTAAAGCAATTATATGCATGATTGCTAAATTACTTTAACGTTTGCACATTACCCGCTAAAACACTCTCTATAAGGTTGCAGGCCTTATTAATGGAGTTGCTGTCCAATGCACTAAAGGCATGAAATTCATCAGGAACCATTCCTGTTTCAATGCTTTGCAGTACAACGTCGTTATTCATCGTTAAATATCCTAATGCCTTGTTAGGGTCATTACTATCAGACTCAACTTTTGTATTAGCAATGTTAAAAAATTGTGCAGGGCATCCTAGCCGATACCGGCAGTAAGATGAAATCATATTAAAATATTTTTCATCATACTTACCATGGTGGGTTGTGACAACGGAAATATCACTTTTTACTGCATCTCCCACAATTAGTGGAATTATGCCAAGCCCTGTAAGCTTATGGATATTATATTTCATAATCATATTGGGCGCACCCAGTATAAGCAAATCCGGGTTTTCGTTTTCGACTAATGTCTTGATATAGTGGTTGAGCCTTATTATTTTCCAATACGCATCGCCATCACTAAAAAGAAACGGGGGTATTTGTGAAAAATTGAAAAATTTACTTGCTGCTTGCGACCCCAGTTGAGAAACCTGATAACCTTTTTCAACAAAGTATTCTCTTATCCCAAGTTCTGTTGCAAATTGGTCTGTTTTATAGCCTTGTGCAAACACTGTTATTACAGGAACAGGTATGTCAAACAATCTTTCACGCACCATATCATTTTCATCGTCTGATTTTTTGCTACAAATATCAAATGCCTTAGACAATGCTTGGGACAAAATAATTTTCTTATCTTGCCTGGTATGCGCGTCGTAGACTTCCTTGTACAGACTTAAAGTGTGTTTGTCATCATAATCCATATATATTACATCATACGAATCCATTCTATCTGCGTTATAATGGGTTATTGTCATGCCTGTGAGCTTTCCGCCATCCAAGCGGCTGGAATCCATGTTGTTAAAGGGCAAAAAAGAGGGGATAAGTAGTGAAGACAATTTATAGCCATCCAGTAAAGATGAATACCGTACCATCCCACATTGGTCGCGGGTCATAGGAAATAAGGCCAATTTTCTTTCCATATTTTAGTCCGCTCTTTCGATTATTTTTCCATGATCAAAGTCATATCCGTTTTCCAGCAGCAGACATATTGCCTGCAATATTTCATACGTTCTGTATTTAGCACCGTTACAGCGCATCAGCCTTGTTTTACGTGATAGTTCTATTCCACCATCACTGGCACAACAACATAATTCGCAATGTGAAAAGTTCCAACAATCAAGACATTCCTTTGCTGTGGTCTTACCTACATTAAGCAGTGCATAAGCTTTGTCTAAATCAAACCCAACTTCGATGTTTCCGATTCGCATAACATCCGAACATTCATTTACCTTTTCGCATGGGTACAAGTTGCCGTCTACATCCACATACAGGCGCATAACTCCTGGAACGCATGGGCCACCCGGGTGGGCCGACTCAGATGCACCAAGTCCACCGGAAAAAGTCTTGTGAACCCTTTCGATAGTTGATAGGTTAGACTTGAATAAAGTTGAAACCTTGTCTGCACTATACTTACCCAATGCAGACAAAAGTACTTTCATCTGCTGATAATTGTAAGTAACAGTGTACTTGTCATCATATATCACTTCATTTTTAGCGTTGAACTCATTGACGAGGGAATGTGAGGCATTTCTGCCTTCCATAATGTCTTCAGCATCAAAAAACATATTAACGCAAGAAAAATCCACTCCCGGTGCCACTACAGACATAAAACGGATGTTTTTATACAATTTAGGATATTCGATTTTTAGAAATTCCATATTCTCCATTATTTTATCATAAGAGCCAGTGCCATCCAAAAATACTCGGCTGCTGTTATGTATTTCCTTTGGCCCATCCAAGCTTATATTTATCGAAAAATTATTTTCATCTAAAAATTTAGCAATTTCTGGAGAGATAACGGTCCCATTTGTTGTCATTCCATAATTAATTTGTCGGCCATTGTAATTCTCTTTTACATATTCAACACTGGCACGAATATTTTCAAAATCCAATAATGCTTCGCCACCATATAGCGATATTGTTACGCTTTCTGATTCCCAAGAGCGTGCCATAAAAAAGTCTATAGTCTTTAACATAAGTGGTAAGGGCATGGTTTTTTGACTATGTTCTCGCTGATATTCATATCCTCCTGCATAAGTACAATACGAGCAATTTAATGTACACCGCTGCCCGGTTTGGATAATAAGTTGCTCCATTCTACTCTCTAGGCTGTAGGGCAAGTACATAGTTTCCGAGTGTTCAATTTCCTTAAGTGGACTGTCTATGCAAAAATTATTTTTCTGATACTGTCCAAGAATTTGTAAATCTCTATCCGATGCATTTCCATATTCAATGCGCTGAAAAACATCAAAATGCTCATTGTTCACCTTAATCAATTGATTTGTGTAGCGGTCATAGACATAGTTGCCGCCGGGGGTTTTAAGAGTTTTTATTATCACTGCCATATACAATTCCTCTGTAGCACTTGTGGCACTGTTTTAGTATCTACAATGTACATCAATGTGCAGAAGGTTGTCAACAAGTTTGTCATCACTTTCCAAATTGGCTTTTTTATAGTACTGTATGTTAAATTTTAGGGCAAACATTATTGAATGACATAAGAGTGTCTGAGTGTTGACAAAAACAAATTCCAATGCAAAAATAAATACACAATGTATGTTGACATCTGAAAACGAAAGAAGCAAGGGGTGAGGTTATTGCCAAGAAATAAATATCCTGAAGAGACAGTACAAAAAATTATTGAAACATCGCTAAAGCTGTTCTTGGAAAAAGGCTACGAACAAACTACGGTGCTGGACATTGTGGCGAACCTGGGGGGGTTAACGCGTGGGGCTTTCTACCACCATTTTAAGTCTAAGGAAGAAGTGCTGGAGGCTATATTTTCCGCAAGGGTCAATGAGTACAACCCATTTGAAGCGGCTATGGGGGCTAAAGTGGCTAATGGGTTAGAGCGGCTAAAACTGTCTTTAAAAGCCGCACTAATGGACAATATTTCAACGGAACAAGATACGGCAATGACACAGTTTGCGTTTTCATTGATGTTAAACCCGCGTTTTTTACAAGAGAAGCTTAAGGGCGACATAAATACAGCTGCCATGCTTACACCAATAGTCGAAGAGGGGATGAAAGACGGTTCTATCCGGCCCGGCAACCCGAAAATTATTGCAGAATTGTTTATGTTACTGGCTAATATTTGGCTGATGCCTTCCATTTTCCCCGCTGACTACGAAGAAACACTTGAGAAAGCAAGACTTATTGCGGAAATTATGGAGAGTGTCGGCTGTCCGATTCTAGATGAAGAAATGCGGGAAATATTCGAAAAAGTTATTTCTATCATAGATAAATACGATCAGGAATATAGTAAAAAGTGAAGAAAGTTTGCCCAAAATAGAAATATTTCTACAAGGGCAAACTTTTTTGCAAAATATACGTACATACATCATGTATATAAAATCATGCGTACCAAAATATGAACAAATAGCATGACTAAAAGAGGAGACCTCAAAAATGGAAAACATTATCACGGTACAATCCCTGAAAAAGTCATTCAAAAGCAATCAAGTTTTAAAGGATGTAAGTTTTACAATCCGTAAAGGCAGTATTTTCGCCTTGCTTGGCAGCAACGGGGCAGGTAAGACAACATGTGTAAAAATATTGTCTACACTAACAAAATCTGACGGTGGCAGTGCAGCAATATGCGGCTACGATGTGGCGGGGCAGGCAGAAAAAGCGCGGGAATGCATTAGCCTTACGGGCCAATACGCTGCCGTAGACGAATCCCTTACAGGTCGGGAGAACCTTCATCTTATAGGCAGGCTTAGGGGGCTGCGAAACGTAAAAGCACGAGCAGCCGAACTTCTTATAAATTTCCGCTTGGAAGATGCCGCAGACCGTTTGGCGGGCACATATTCCGGGGGAATGCGCCGCAGGCTGGATATTGCCATGAGCCTGGTTGGCAGCCCGAAGGTAATATTTTTGGACGAACCGACCACAGGCTTGGACCCGCAAAACCGAATTGCCATGTGGGACATGGTGCGGGAACTGGCAGACAATGGCACAACGGTTCTTCTTACCACCCAATACTTGGAGGAAGCAGAATACCTTGCAGACCACATCGCCATTTTGCATGAAGGAAAAATTACTGCAGAGGGCAGCCCCAAAGAGTTAAAGGCTGTACTGCCCCGGGGTGGTGTTGTACTGGATTTTGTAACCCCGGATGATGCGCAAAGGGCCTGCAAAGTTTTGAGGGATTATAGATTTACTCAAGAAAAACCGAAGATAATTGATGTTACTACCAACGGCACTTCTGTCCAATTTGCAGATGTGCTTACAAAGCTTGATAATGCCGGGATTCCGCTTGCCCGCTTTACTCAAAAATTACCGACACTAGAGGACGTGTTTTTAACACTTATAGGCGAGAAAGGTGCTGTTTAATATGAAAAGGGTAATTTCAGATTCATTGGCAATGAGTGACCGCTGCTTACGTACTACATTTAGGAACCCGGATGCATTTGTTTCAGCGTTAATTGTACCCGCAATTGTAATGTGGCTGTTTGGGGTTGTGTTTAGTAACATTATGGATTTTGGCGACATTAGTGTTGTAAACTTCATCTTACCGGGCCTTATGCTGCAGACAATGGGGCAGAGTTCTCTTTCTACGGGCATAAGTATTAACAACGACATGACTAAAGGTATCATTGACCGCTTTCGCTCCATGCCTATTTCAAAATCTGCTGTGTTGACAGGGCATGTAATTGCTTCCACGGTGAAAAATATTTTTACAGTTATTGTAACCGTTGTGGTTGCATTGCTTATAGGCTTTAGGCCACAGGCAAGTTTTACAGAGTGGCTTATAATTGCCGGTATTATTATACTAATTGTGCTTGCACTTACATGGATTTCTGTAGTTGGCGGGCTGTTGTCATCAAATGCAGAGGCTGTACAAGGCAAATTATTTTTATTGTTTGTTCTGCCATACCTAAGCACCGGTTTTGTGCCTGTCGAGGCGGTTGACGCGCGCTGGCTGCGCTGGTTTATAGCAAACCAGCCAATGACACCGATTATTGAAACCTTGCGCGGCCTTATGTTAGGCTTCCCCTTGGAAGGCAATACAATGATGCTTGCGCTTGCATGGACAATAGGTATTATAGTTGTGGCGTTTACACTGGCTGTGCAAGTATACAAGCGGAAAATGTCGTAAACAGCACTACCCCCTGATATCAGGGGGTACTTTTACCTGCGATATTTTGTATCGGCTGCGGCTCTGCAGGTTGACCGCGGTTTTGCCACCATTCCACTATTCTAAACCGCACGGTTAAACTGCGGCTTGGTTCCTCTTGGTGCATTAGCAGGCGAAAACCTTCGTCCGAAACTGTGTTTGCCAGTTGCTGCCGCCCGCATTCTGTAGATGTCATGTCTACGTAACAGAGGGGAGGGAACATTAGGCACCACCAATTACTACCCGCGCCTTCTCCGATAATAATTTGTACTGCTTCATATTCACCCGGCGGGAGCGCAATATTGCCATAAAACTGCGTTGGGAAAAATAACCGTGAAAAATTGGCGGTAACGGCGTAGCTAAAACCGGCAGATTGCACAACATATTCCGCATGAGAATTTAATAGATCCAATTTTGGGAGCAGCTGACTACGGGTTTCATTTATGCAGTCACTTTCCATAAAAAATTCGTTAAACTGTACCAATATTTCATTGCGGACATGGTATTTCAAAGCTTGATCTGCCGGGCTGCCGCTGTTTGCTCGTACATGGAAGCGGATTACGTTGTTGGCAATGTCCCGCTGAACCCCATGGGAATACACATAGGAATATGCCGCCGCGCCAACGGCAAATAGCAATCCAACTACCAAAGATATGCATAGAATCTTGCATTCCATAATTATACTCTTACTAAACTTTTGCTGCATAATCTCACCCTCATCACTAATTTATATTCTGGGATTGTGTAGATTCTTGCCACCAAACTCCAATTGTAAACATACAATATAAAAATGGCAATTGGAGCAAAACATGAACCTGCATAAACAACGAATTGGGCTTGCCCTTTCCGGCGGCGGCATTAGGGCGGCAATTTTCCACTTGGGTGCATTGCAATACTTTGCAGAAGCCGGGCTTTTTAAACAAATCGCCAACATCTCATCGGTTTCCGGGGCAAGCTTGGCAATGGGCATTATACTGGCCGTAAACGGTAACAAATGGCCGACAGAAAAGGAATTTCTTTTAACGGTACAGCCGGCGGTGTGCACGTTAATCCTGAAGCACAACATACAGGCGGCGGCACTGCGCTGGTTGCCATTTTCCCCACGGTACTGGCGGCATAGGGTAGGTTTGCTGGCAAAAATGCTGGAAGACAAATGGAACATTCGTGGCAGCATACAAGATCTGCCGTCATATCCCTATTGGGAGATAAATTGTACAACATTTGAAACAGGCAATAATTTCCGTATTCGGCGGGATTACATGGGTGACAGTGCCATCGGATATGTACAAAACCCAAACCTGCCAATTTCTCATATGATTGCTGCGTCGGCGGCATTCCCTGTATTAATAGGCCCCTACATATTAAAAGCCCATGATTTCCGCTGGACAAAAGATAAACACGGCAAACTGCCGGAAGTATCCGTAGATTATCACTATACCCTTTGGGATGGCGGCGTTTATGACAACCTTGGCATAGACCCTTTGTACACAACAGGACGCGGCTTAGATAATGAAATTGATTTTTTGATTGTATCTAACGCATCTGCATTTACAGGGCATCAATTGCGGCAAGGAAATATTTCTTTGGCCAATTTGCGCCGTCTTTTAGATATTTCTATGAACCAGGTTGATGTACTGCGCAGCCGTCAAATTTTCTCGTCTATAATACAACAGGGCAGGGGCATGTACTTGAAAATAGGGTTTGCAGGAGATGACAGGATACGCGACTATCCTACAACACTTAATTCACCAACCCCACAAAATTTTGACCTTATCTTCCGTCACGGATATGAAAACGCAAAATATGTAAATCGGCTTTGGCGAAGACGTTTTTCTTGACATAAAATATCAGTTAGTCTACTATGAACGGGGGAAATTTCATTTTAACTTGATGATACAAGGCGGTTTTGACTTTGCGAAAAAAATTGATAATAATTCCATTGGGTGTAGTACTTATTTTAGGGGTTGCTGTGGGTATTTACTTTAGCAGTTTCGCATCTTTTTACGCAACCTTAAACAATGTCGCGGTTATTAGCGGCCAAAACCCTTCACCATATAGTTTTTTTGCCTTTTATGAAAATGGCGAATATGTAGAGCCGGAAATAATCCGCCCAACAAGTTGGCCGTTATCGGGTCAAGTTCAAGTTACCATTGGCCTAAATCAAGGCAGACGAGGTTTTCGTTTTGCCCGTCAAAACGCGTATGTACACATATTACAGCCTGCCCCGTATGTGGCAGTAGAAGTTGGTACGCCTGTTGAATCAATTCTTCCGCAGGCTTTTTTGAGTTACGCTTGCGCGGTTCCCGACGATACATTATTTGAAACAGAAATTATCACCGACCTTTCTGGACTGACAGACAGCACCGGGCGGCATAGAATAATTTTGTCACTTAACGGTGCGTACTTTACCTCAACTTTACGTGTAGAAAATACTACGCCGCCAAATGTAGTAACCGCGAATGTAACAACCGGGATGGGTGAAGCCGTATTTGCCAGCAGTTTTATTACGCATCTGTCCGACACTTCTCCTTCGGTAACGATACAATTTGCGGAAGGCGGCGAACCGGATGTTTTCCGTGTGGGCGAGCAGCAAGTTAGCATACTTGCCACAGATTATTATGGTAACGAAGCTGTTTCTCGCGCAACTTTAACAGTGCTGCCCAATACTGTACCGCCCAGAATAGTAGGGGCCCGCAACATACAGCTTGCCATAGACGGCTCTGCCATGTTTAGGCTTGGGGTAAGTGCCTACGATGCCTTTGGCAGACCCATAGATTTTACGGTAAATTCGGACGGTGTAGATGCAAGTACTCTTGGGGTGTATCCCGTCACCTACAGGGCAGTAGATTGCTGCGGCAATTATACGGAAGTAACCGTGCGTGTATACGTAGTGGCTGTAGACCCGGAAGAAGTGCGGGCGCGCGCCACAGAAGTGCTTGACAGAATTATTTATGACAATATGTCTCAGGTAGAACAAGCAAGAGCAATTTTTAATTGGGTAACGGCGAATGTAGGATATGCTGCAGGTTTCGAGCATCGCACTGTATATGAAAGCGCGAACCAGGCATTGGTCCACAGGCGCGGTGACTGTTTTGTATTCTATTCTATTTCCGAGTTACTGCTTACTATGGCAGGCATACCAAATATGCGCATAGACCGGGTTGGCGGTACCAGCAGACACGCATGGAACCTTATAAACCCTGACGATATGGGGTGGCACCATTTTGATACAACTCCTTTGGTTGTACGCCAAATAGACCGTTTTATGTTTACTCAAACCCAGGCAGAAGAATTTACACGTATTATCCACAATGCCGGCCAAGGGCGGGATTATTTCACCTTTGACCCGAGCCTTTACCCGGAGATTGTG
Source organism: Bacillota bacterium (assembly GCA_009786175.1). The sequence continues at coordinate 18,887 of WQTQ01000212.1, forward strand.
CGATAATGGCAACAATAGGGATTTTGGGCGGTATGGGGCCAATGGCAACAATGGCTTTTTACCAAATGCTTATAAATGCCCAAACCATAAAAACAGAACAAGATTATTTAGACACGATTATATACAGCAAAACGTCTATCCCCGACCGTACGGCGTTTATTTTGGGCCGCAGTTATGTAAGCCCGGTAAACAGCCTAATGGCCGCTGCAACCGCGCTGGAGCAAGCCGGTGCAGGCTTTATTGCCATACCGTGTGTAACGTCCCACTATTTTTATGACGAGATTGCCAAGGCCGTAAATATTCCGGTAATAAATATGCCGGAGGAACTTGCGGCTTATGTAAAGTCCCGGGGCATAACAAGCGTAGGGCTTTTGGCAACAGACGGCACGGTACAGTCCCGGGTTTTACACAATGCAATGGAGCCGTTGGGCATAAATGTAATAACGCCGGATTCAGCCGGGCAGCAATTTCTTATGGAATTAATTTATGGCATAAAGCAAGGCCAACGTATAATTGGCGAAAGTTTTGCCACAGTAGAAAGCACTCTTTACAGCCACGGCGCGCAAAACATTATTTTAGGGTGTACAGAATTAACACTTGTCAAGGACGAAATGTGCCCGGAATCCATAGATGTTTTAGATGTTCTGGTACAGGCAGCACTAAAATTAGGGAGCAAACTATGATTAACATACTGGAATACTTGGAAAACACCCCAAACCCAGACAAGACCGCGTTTACCGGGGAAAACTCGTCGTTAACCTTTGGGCAGTTGCAGCATCTTTCCCGGGCAGTGGGCAGCTTCCTGTGCAAGGAAAATATCTACAAACAGCCCGTGGCGGTATTTATGGCCAAATCCCCGGAAATGATTGCCGCTTTTTTTGGTGTGGTTTACGGCGGAAACTACTATGTTCCGCTGGATACGGAAATGCCGGAAGTGCGCATTCGTATGATACTGGAAAAGATAGCCCAACAGGAATTACTCGTTATTTGCGACAACACTACGGAAGAATTAGTAAAAAAGTGGGGCTACAAAGCATGTAATTTTGCGGAAATAAGCTGCTGCCCTGTTAACGATACCGTACTTGCCAAAGTGCGCCGCCGGGCCACAGACATAGACCCGGTTTATGTTGTGTTTACATCCGGCTCTACAGGGGTGCCAAAGGGCGTTGTGGCAAGCCACAGGGCCGTTATCGACTATGTAGACACCCTTTGCCAAGTGCTGCAAATTGACGAAAACACAGTGTTCGGCAACCAATCGCCCCTGTACTTAGATGCCTGCCTTAAGGAACTGTTCCCAACCCTTAAGTACGGTGCCAGCACGTTTCTTATACCAAAGTCTCTGTTCATGTTCCCAATTAAATTGGTGGAATACATTATCCAAAACCGCATAAACACCGTCTGCTGGGTTGCATCGGCCTTTTCGCTGGTTGCAGGGCTTGGCACATTGGACAAGGCCGTGCCGGAAACTATAAAAACCATTGCCTTTGGCAGCGAAATATTTCCACAAAAGCACCTGGCGGCTTGGCGCAAGGCCCTTCCCGGGGCCAGGTTTGTACATTTATACGGGCCAACGGAAGCCACGGGCATGTCTGCCTTTTACGTAGTAGACCGGGATTTTGACACAAACGAACCCATACCCATCGGCAAACCGTTCCCCAACAGGGGGATTGTTTTACTGGATGACAACGGTAAAGTACCAACCCCGGGCGAACCGGGGGAAATACACATCCGCGGTTCCCAGCTTAGCCTGGGTTACTATGGCGATGAAGAGTTAATCCGCAAAGCATTTGTGCAAAATCCGCTGTCCCCTTTCCCGGACATTTTGTATAAAACCGGTGACCTGGGGTACGAAAACCCCAACGGCGATTTGGTGTTTATCTCCCGCAAAGACCACCAAATTAAGCACATGGGCCACAGGATAGAGCTTGCGGAAATTGAAGTCGCCGCCCGTGAAATGGACGGCGTGGAAATGGTATGCGCCATTTTCGACAGTGAAAAAAGCCGCATAATTTTGTTTTTCACTGCCACAGACGGCATAGAAAAAAGCCATGTGCTGGCGCATTTAAAGGTAAACCTACCCCGGTACATGGTGCCCCAGCAAATTCATAAGCTGGAAAGTTTGCCGCTTACCCCGGGTGGGAAGATAGATAGAGTTGCGTTAAAAGAGAGGATTTGACAAAATGGACATTTTATTAGAAATTTTACAAGAAATGCACCCGGAGGTAGACTATCTTACCCACACAACCCTAATCGACGACAAGGTAATCGATTCCTTCGACGTAATAACCCTGGTTGCAGAAATTAACGACCGCCTGGACGTTAGTATCCCGCCGGAGGAAATTGTCCCGGAGAATTTTAACTCGTACGCCACACTTAAAGCCTTAATAGAGAAACTGGAGGGCTAAAATGGACATTAAAACAGCACAAAGTAAAATAGCGGCCATTCATGCAAACATAGAAAAAGTTGTGGTTGGCAAGGGCAAGGAGATTGAGTTAACTCTTGTGGCCCTTGCGGCCGGTGGACATGTGCTTATCGAGGACGTACCCGGTACGGGTAAAACCACCCTGGCAAAAGCCCTTGCGGCTTCCATTTCCGGTACGTTTAAGCGTATTCAGTTTACGCCGGACCTGCTGCCGTCAGACCTTACGGGCATAAACGTGTACAACCCCAAAACCGGGGATTTCACCTTCCGTAAAGGCGGGCTTTTCACCAATATTCTTTTGGCGGACGAAATTAACCGGGCAACCCCCCGTACACAGTCCGGATTGTTGGAATGCATGGAGGAATACCAAATTTCCATTGACGGTGAAACCCATAAACTGCCGCCGCCGTACTTTGTGCTTGCCACCCAAAACCCGGTGGAAACCCAGGGCACCTTCCCGCTGCCGGAAGCCCAGCTGGACCGTTTTCTGATGCAAATTGCCATTGGGTACCCGGGCAAAAGCGGTGAAGCGGACGTTATTCAGCGTTTCTTGGCAAACAGCCCGCTGCAAACCCTGCAAGCCGTAACTACTGTAGAGGACTGGGTGCAAATTCAAAGGGCTGTAAGCACCATTGTGGTACACCGCGACTTGTGCGAATACATTGCAGACCTGGCCGCGTATACCCGCAACCACGAAAGCGTGGCCCTTGGTGTAAGCCCCCGGGCTTCCCTTGCGCTGGCTAAAGCCGCCCAGGCCTATGCCGTTGTAAACGGGCGCGATTTTGTAAAGCCGGAAGACATAAAATATCTGGCAGCCTATGTATGGGCCCATAGGCTTACCATGCGCAGCACTATCCGTTCAGAGATGAAAGCCCGGGTTGTAGCCGCCGCATTGGCAAACGTGCCTGTGCCCACAGAGGATATTTTGTAGGAGGCGGCTTACATGACAACGTTGGGGATTCTTTTGGCAATACTAATTACCATTTATTTATTCCGCAAAGTTTATTCGAAAGCCTGCTTAACAAACCTGGACCTTAATGTTTCCATGTCTGCAGTGGAAGCTACAGAAGGGGATGTTCTTACCCTTACGGAAGTTTTGACAAATAATAAATGGCTGCCCCTGCCATGGATGTCTGTAAAGTTCCGCACGGGGAAAGAGCTGCTGTTTACATCCGGGGGTATTGCTTCCGATGCCCACTACCGCAACGATTTGTTTCATATATTAATGCACCAAAAAATTACACGCCGCCTGCCATTTGAGTGCAGTAAGCGGGGTTTTTACTCCATTGACGGGCTGGAGCTTACAGCCTGGGATCTTTTAATGGAGCAAAAGTACATACGACGGCTTCCGTGTAACATTAAGCTTACCGTTTACCCCGGCACAATCCCCATACAGGATGTGGATTATTTGTGTACCCGGGTGTACGGCCAATTGCGTACCCGCCACCCAATTAACCCGGACCCGTTTTCTTTCCGTGGCATACGGGAGTATTCTTCCATAGACCCTATGAAGGCAATAAATTTTAAAGCGTCTGCCCGTGGAATGGGGCTGATGGTAAACGTATGGGATTTTTCTAATGCCAGACAAACCACCATTTTGCTGGATACCCAGCGGCATGTGCTTTGGCACAACGAAGCCCTGGAAGAGCGGGCCATAAAAATTGCCGCCTCTGTAGCTGCCAGAATGACAGACATTGGCACCCCGATAAGTTTTGTCTCTAATGGCAGAAGTTCTGTTTCCGGCAACGCCGCCTACGTCCCCGAAGGCCTTGGGACAAGGCATTTGCGCTCGGTTTTAGAATCTTTGGCTTTCTTAGACGTTGGCAACCAAGAAATTTTGCCAATTACAAATACAATTGACGGCCTTGCTCTTGCAGGCCACCACGACCCGGAATACTGGCTGATAACCCCGTACTATTCCAAGGAAGTGGAAGAATCGTTCCTGGGGCTAAAAAAGACCGGTGCCCGTGCAGTGTGGATTATGCCGGTGCCAAAGCCAAACGGCACAGTTGTATGCGATGAAATAATTTTTGTGTAAAGGAGGTGACTTGCAATGCCAAAAAGCCGTCAAATTGTAGTTGAAGCAATTCACTATTTAACGTACTTCATACTTTTCTATGGGATTTTTGCCACTATTGTATTTCTAATTTCCGAAGATACAGCAAGCCTGTTGTGGGCGGGCCTAATGATTGTACCCGGGATAATTTTCTTCCTGTTTAGGCAAATTACAACCAGGCTGGGGGTATTGCTGGCACTGCACTTGGTTATTCCTGTTTTAGTTGCGGTTATTTTGCCAAACGACATAATAAACAATACCTGGGCGGCAATTGCACTGGCACTGACAATACATTCCATAATATTTGCATATCAAAAAAAGCCCACAGAAATTGCAAGCTTTATCGCGCCATGTTCCATTATCCTAATTATTTTTACTTTTTGGGCTGTAAATACTGGCAATTGGGTGTTGGTGCCTATGTACCCTGTTCTTTTGGCTATTATTGTTATCGGGCGTATACTGCTTATACGCATGATAAAAATGGACAGGTCTTTGGACGCAATTCATATGTCCTACAAACAGCCCATAGACAAAATAATAACCTTCGACTACAAATTGACAATTGGCCTTATTGTGGCTATAACCGGCGTGTCATTGGTAATTTACCTGCTGCTTATCTCGCCGGTATCAAACGTAATTGTAAACATGCGCAGAGAAGCAGTAGAACTGGATTTTGAAGGCCGCGGGCTGCAAGAAACCCCAAGACCTGCCCCGTCTGTACACATAAACAGGCTTTTTCAGTTAGAAGAACATCCTTCTTCGCCGTTTTGGGATTTACTGTCCAGCGTAGTTTTTGGCGTAGCATCTATAGGGATTATTGCGGGGGTGTTGTACGGTTTGTACCGTATTTTAATGTTTTTGCTAAGTTACAGTTCCCACAGAAGCAAACATCAAACCGCCTCTGTAAGCATAGAAGACGAACGGGAATTTATACGCCCTAAAGCAAGCAAACGGCGCAGCAGAATACGCTCTGTATTAACGGAACTGCACCCCATACGCCGTTTGTTTAAAGAAACCGCCAGAAGGCATGTAAAAATGGGAGTACCCATAAAACAATCGGATACCCCCACAGATATGGCAGGCCGTATACAGTCGGAAGATATAAGCAGTTTGGCGGAAGAATACGCAGAGGTAAGATATAAAAATTAGATTGGCTGCCCCCTGATATCAGGGGGTAATTTTATTGCCGTAACCATGTATGTGAAATTGCACAAAAAATGGGGGGGGGGGGGGAAAATTTT
>WQTQ01000213.1 GCA_009786175.1 Bacillota bacterium
GTTAACATTCCCATTTACCAAGAGAAATTTGAAGAAGTAGTACGCAGCTTAAAAAGACCGGCAAACCATGAGTATCTTTTGGTTGACACAAGTGAAGAAATAGAAAAGTATATCGGGCGGGTGATAGAATATCTGGATTAAGACCTTATTTTGCCACAAAGTTGTATAAAAATTGACACAAATGTGCCATCATATTGACATTGACTTGCCACTATTTGGATGGTATTTTTTTGTTACTCTGATAAATTACCCTGTACAGAACACGCGGCAAAGCCGTTTTGCCGTATACATATTTAAATAAGGAGGCTGTAATTATGAAAAGATTGTTGCTTCTGTTTGTAATTTTCTCTCTGGCCTTTGGCGTAGTGGCATCGGCCGCGCCTGTTGACAAAGTTATAACGCGGGACGGTTCCGGTTCTGCCGCGGAATGTAAAATAAAAGGGCACTTATGGTGCGGCGTAACCGGTAATTTTGAACAGCGGCCCGGGCCGGGAAAGTGGACAGACCATCCTTGGTGGTACGAAATTTGTGGACGTGTGGGCTGCAGTGTCGCGCTTCCGCTTTCAGATATTTACTTACAATTTTTAGAACCAGGTAAGGTTGGACACGCGACGGATACCGTATGGGACGCAAATAGAGGCAAAAGCTGGTCGAATGTGCCCGCCGATGTAAAAGAACGCTTAATTCATACATTCAACGTTAGATGGAAAGACATTGTCAACTGGATGGATTTTGGCATTGTCAGCCGCATTGAATATGTTCTTTGTACAGAGGGTGTTGCCTGGGCACAGGGCAGGCGGTCTGCATTATGTATTAATTGGATATTGGAGAACCCCTGGGATACAGACAGCATTACCCATGAACTTATCCACAACGCACAGCGGTACAAAGGTATCCCATTGTGGGTACTTGAAGGCATGGCCGACTACGCAAGGGATAAGTTTGGCTTATTTAACAAAGAGGCCGGGCGTATGCTTCTCCCTTCCGGCAGGGACGCCAAAAACCCCAGTTCGGACCCTAAATCCGGCTTTATATCCGGGTATGTGGCCGGGTATAACAGAACGGCTACATTTTACAAATGGATTGAGGCAAACTATAACCCTAATTTTGTTCAAGAGCTGAATTACTCTTTAAAGCCTGCCCTTGTTACACATTTTCAAGCAGACGTTTTAAAAGTGCTGTACGCAACCACAGGTGTAAAAGGGGTAAATAACCCAACGGGGCAGGGGAAATTTTACCCGGACGGCAGGCAGTTTGCCTGGCTTACGGGCATCACTGTTAAACCTGCCGCGTTGGAAGGTGACAGGTCAACGGTGGTAAACGCGCTGTGGGCAGGGTATATGCAGGCCCACCTTCCCGGTGGCGATAAGGTAAAGGTAGCTTAAACCATTTATCCCAGCAGTCCCGTGTCCCCGGTAAATTCTTTGCCGCTTACCTGGCTGAATTTTTCAATTAGCCCGGTTACGGTCATTTTCTGCTTCTCATCCCCGCAAATATCCAGTACAATTTTGCCCGAGCTCATCATAATAAGCCTGTTGCCATGGTTGATGGCATCTTGCATATTGTGGGTTACCATCAAAGTGGTAAGACTATGCCCGGTAATTATTTTATCGCCAATTTCCAGCACCCTTGGTGCTGTTTTTGGGTCCAGTGCGGCGGTGTGTTCATCTAAAAGCAAAAGCTTTGGCTGTTGTAATGTGGCCATTAAAAGGGTTAGGGCTTGACGTTGGCCGCCGGAAAGCAGGCCTGTTTTATCGGCCATGCGGTTTTCCAGCCCCAACTCTAGAGTGGCAAGGCGTTCACGGTAAAGTTTACGTTCCTTGGCGGTAATGTACCAGCGTATGCCGCGCTTCGCGCCGCGACGGTACGCCAGGGCCAAGTTTTCTTCAATGTTCATATTTGCCACGGTGCCCCGCATAGGGTCCTGAAAAACCCGGCCAAGATATATTGCCCGTTTATGCTCCGGCAGGCGGGTTACATCCAATCCGTCAATGGCAATACTTCCGGTATCCGGCAAAAACGTGCCTGCCACGGCAGAAAGCAATGTGCTTTTCCCGGCCCCGTTGCCGCCAATTACGGTTACATAATCCCCCGGGGAAAGTTTTAGCGAAACGCCTCTAAGCACATGATTCTCCATTGGTGTGCCTGGGTGGAAGGTTAGGTTCAAATTTTCAATCTGTAACATTATGAATCCTTCCTTTCCTTGGATGTTTTACCGATGTACTTGGACAATTTATCACGTACGGTAGGCAGGGCAAGTGCGGCGGCAATTGTGATGGCCGTAAACAGTCTAAGGTCTGTAGGTGCCATTCCCATTTCCAAAACCAAGGCCACAATCAGGCGGTAGATGATAGAACCGATAACCAAAGTTATCATCCTAACCCAAAACCGGCGCACTTTAAAAATAACTTCGGCAATTATAAGGGACGCTAGACCAAAAACAATGGTTCCGACGCCCATATCTACAGACGCAAACCCCTGGTTTTGGGCAACCAATGCCCCTGTAAGCCCAACAAACCCGTTGGAAACCACCAAGCCAAGGATAATCATTGCGTCTGTGTTAACGCCCTGGGCTTTTATCATTTGCCGGTTATTGCCTGTGGCCCGCAGTGCCGCGCCAATTTCTGTGCCGTAAAAGCAATATAAAAGGGAGCCGAACACTGCCAGGAAGCAAAAACCGAACACTATAACCGTGTTACGGTTAGACAGCCCCATGTTTTCCAAAAAAGTATAAACCGTTACCATACGCAGAAGCGGAACATTGGACCGCATACCCATGATACGGATAACCACAGAATAAGAGCCAAGCATAGTAAGAATCCCGGCCAAAATAGGCGGGATTTTTAGTTTTGTATGCAACACTCCTGTTACCAGCCCGGCAATACAGCCCACGCCCATTGCAATCCCTGTAGCCAAAAATGGATTATACCCGGCATAAATCATACTTGCGGCTGTGGCCGCGCCCAGTATAATAGAGCCTTCCACTGTAAGGTCCGGCATTTCTAACACGCGGAATGTTAGATGAACAGCCAAAGTTAACAGCGACCATATAAGCCCCAAAGATATGGCACCCTGTAGAATTAGAAGCATAGGTACTCCCCTTCCGGTTATCTTACATAATTTTGAAAGCGGGCCGGGATTTCTATGCCCAATGCTTCTGCCATTTCACCATTAACAACATAAAAGAAATTTGAAGACCAGCGGATAGGCATTTCAGCGGGTACAGCTTCTCCGCGTAAAATAATGCCCGCCATAAGACCGGATTCATATCCCAAATCGTAATAGCTGAAGCTAATGGTGGCAACGCCGCCGCCCATTACCATGTTGGCTTCTGCGGCAAACACAGGGGTACCTGTATCCAGGCTAATTTGTGCAACCACACTCATGGCTGCGGCAAATGTGTTGTCTGTTGGGATGTAAATTGCATCTACTTGGTTGGCAACGGAAGTGGCTACCTGCTGAATATCCGCCGTGGTTGTTACAGTGCCAACCCTATATTCCCATCCCAACGCCACTGCTGCGGCTATTGCAATTTCCGCCTGTACAACAGAGTTTGGCTCGTTGGACGAATACAAAATGCCCAAGGTTTGCACATTTGGTACAAACTCGGCAATCATTGCTACCTGAGCTTCCACCGGCTTCATGTCGGAAGCACCGGTTACGTTAAAGCCCGGCCGCTCGTTGCTTTCGACAAGGCGCGCCACAACATAATTTGTAATGGCAGAACCCACGATGGGGATTACGCTGGTTTCGGCTGCCACTGCCTGCGCAACAGGTGTGCCAAGTGCCAGAATTAAGTCTACATTATTGTTGTTAAACCGCTGGGCAATTGTAGACATAGTGGCTGCGTCGCCCTGGGCGTTGTGGTAGTCAAACTCTACTTCAAAACCCTGGTCATAAATGGCAGCCATAAACCCGTAACGGGCATCGTTTAGAGCGGGGTGCTCAATTACCTGAATAATGCCTATTCGCAATACGCCGTCATCGTTGCTGCGCCCGCAGGCTGCAAATGACAGGACAAGCAGAGCTGCCGCAACCAAAAAGATGAGGTGCTTTTTCATTTCGCTTCCTCCTTTATCCGCCTAAGTAGGCTTTTCTAACTTCATCATTTTCCCTTAGAGCTTTTGCGTCATCCACCAACACAATCCGCCCGGTTTCCAGCACATAACCCCGGTTAGCTATGTTCAAAGCCATATGCGCGTTTTGCTCTACCAGTAAAATTGTAACCCCGGCATCGTTCAAATTTTTTATCATTTCAAAAATCTGCTCAACCAGCAGCGGGGCCAATCCCATAGATGGCTCGTCCAGCATCAGCAGTTTAGGCCGTGACATTATGGCCCTGCCCATTGCAAGCATTTGCTGCTCGCCGCCAGAGAGGGTGCCCGCCGACTGCTTTCTCCGCTCTTTCAGGCGCGGGAAATGCTCAAACACTTGGGTAATCCGTCTGTCTAAATGCCTGCCGGTTCTTACATAGTGTCCCATTTCCAAATTTTCCTGTACAGTCATTTGAGCAAAAACGCGCCGCCCCTCAGGCACTTGGGCCAACCCTTGTTTTACAATTGCATGAGGTGCTGCCTGCCCGATACTCTCTTTCATAAATGTTATGGAGCCTGTCTTGCTTCTAAGTATCCCGGAAACGGTTTTTAGTATTGTACTTTTACCCGCACCGTTGGCACCAATCAGGGTTACAATTTCACCCTCGTTTACCTCGAAGCTGATGTCCCTAACCGCATGGATATTGCCGTAGTATACGTTTATATCCTGCACATTAAGCATGGACATCGCCTCCCCCGGTACCCAGGTATGCCTCAATTACCTTAGGGTTTTTCTGTATTTCGGCAGGTGTACCTTTGGCAATTAAATGCCCGTAATTTAGTACCGCAACCCCTTCGCAAATGCCCATAACCAGCCGCATATCATGCTCGATAAGTAAAATAGCTGTGTTAAACTGCCGATGGATTTTTAAAATTGTTGACATCAGTTCTTCCGTTTCTGCGGGGTTCATGCCTGCGGCAGGTTCGTCCAACAGCAGCACTTTGGGGTTTGTGGCCAAGGCACGTACAATTTCAAGCCGCCGCTTAGAGCCGTATGGCAAACTGCCTGCGGCATAATTAGCCATGTGCCCCATGTCAAAAAGAGAAAGAAGATCCAGTGCGTGTTTCTTTGCTTCACGCTCTGCCCGCCAGTACCGGGGCAGACGCAAGACAGCCGTTGGCAGCTTATACTTTATTTCGTTGTGCAGCCCCAGAAGCACGTTTTCCATAACTGTCATTTTATCAAACAGGCGGATGTTTTGAAAAGTTCTGGCCAAGCCTGCTTTATTTGCCCGGACGGTGTTCATATTTGCCGTATCCTTGCCTTCAAGCAGCATTTGGCCTCTTGTAGGTTGGTACACTTTTGTCAACAAGTTAAAAATTGTGGTTTTACCTGCGCCGTTCGGGCCTATCAACCCGCAAATTTCTGTTGGCCCAATGGCAATGTTAAAGTCGTTTACGGCAGTTAAACCGCCAAAATCTATGCCCAGTTCTTTGCACTCTAAAACCGGGGGCAGCCCTTTATCACGCTGGGGGATAAACGGTGCCTTAGGGTCATGCGCCACTCTTTTCACCTGCCTTACGTGCCCTTAACCAATTAACGCTCTTTTCTATAATCCGGGAAAGAGAAAAATCGTAGTTGCCCATTAAGCCCGTTGGCTTAAAAATCATAACAACTATCAGCATCAGGGCAAAAATTATCATACGGTACTCATTTAGGAACTGCATAAACAGCGGCAAGCTTGTTAAAATAGTGGCAGAAATAACAGAGCCTATCATAGAGCCCATGCCGCCCAATACCACCATCATCAAAATATTAATGCTTAACATAAAGTCAAAACTGCCGGGGGTTAAAATTGTAAAATTGGCAGCAAAAAGCGCACCTGCTATTCCGGCAAAAAAAGCCGAAACAACAAATGCCATTACCTTGTAATAAGTAACGTTAACGCCGCAGCTTGCGGCGGCTATTTCATTGTCGCGGATAGACAAAATTGCCCGTCCGTGCTTGCTCTTCATTAATAAATGTATGCAGGCGCAAGATATAATTACAAATGAATACACAAGCAAAAATGTTGCGTAACGCGGCAGGTAAGACAAACCCTGCACCCCGCCTGTCAGCCGTGGTACATTAATAATTACAGAGCGGATTATTTCGCCAAAGCCTAAGGTAATAATGGCTAAGTAGTCGCCGCGCAGCCTAAGGGCGGGCACCCCAATAAGGATACCGAACACAGCTGTAACAAGGCCTGCAAGTATAATACCGGCTATAACAGAAGGCTGACCGCTTATAAGCCCGCCCCGCCAAAAAATAGTGGCTGTGTATGCCCCAACTGCCATAAAGCCCGCATGACCAAGGGGCAGCTGCCCCAAATATCCCGTAACAAGGTTTAGGGAAACCGCCATGATAATAAAAAAACCGGACTGGATAACTATTTGGTTTTGCGCCCTTGTAAGAACTCCTGTGGTTATAAAATGGCCCGCGAGTAAAAAAATGACCAGCAACAATGCAATAATCAAGTAGCGTACGGGCATCGACAATTTGAACTTTGCCATCATTTACCCCCTACACTTTTTCCATTAAAGCACGGCCCATAATACCTGTCGGGCGTACCATCAGCACAAGAATTAATATGAAAAATACCGCGCCGTTAACCCAGCCGGAAAGGTTCATTGCCGTAACAAGCACCTCAAGCAAGCCAATGGCAAAACCGCCAATCATGGCACCGGGGATAGACCCAATGCCGCCAACAACAGCCGCTACAAATGCCCTTAGCCCCAGTAAAACGCCTAACGTATGTTCTATCCTTGGGTAGCCCGCAGCATACAGTAACGCGCCGATACCCGCCAAAACAGCACCCAAAATAAACGTAAAGGTAATAATAGTGTTTACATTAATGCCCATTAACTGGGCGGCTTCCGTATCTTCGCTAACAGCCCGCATGGCTTTGCCAAGTTTGGTTTTTTTTACAAGCAGTGTAAGAACAACCATGGAAAGTACGGAAACCGCAATGGTAATAAGAGGCGTATACGATACTTGAATTTGGCCAACAGTAATGCTGCCTGCCGGAATTAGATAATGTGTAGGGAAACTGAGCGGGTTTGCCGTAAAGAAGAGCTGTGCCAAGTTTTGCAACAAAATAGATACACCGATGGCGGTGATAAGAACCGATAGTCTTGGAGCAAACCTAAGCGGAGTATAGGCTAATTTTTCTATGACAACCGCTAAAATTGTACATCCGCCAACGGTAACAATTACCGCTAACCACGGCGGAAAGGCAAACGTTGTAAGGGCAAACAATGCGATGTAGCATCCTATCATAATAACGTCGCCATGGGCAAAATTAAGTAATTTAACAATGCCGTACACCATGTTGTACCCAAGTGCCACCAGCGCGTAAATAGACCCGATTTGTAAACCTATGATTAGTTGCGTTATGAAAGAACTCATATGCGCCTCTTTTCTACTATGGTTATTCTACAGGGAAATAACCCCAGAAAAGTTCTTGTCCGTTTTTCACCTGTAATATAATGGCGGATTTTATTGGATTGTTAAATTCATCAAAGGAAATATGACCGGTTACACCATAAATATTTGTTGTTGCCATGTTTGCAATTAACGCAGTCCTAAATTGGTCAGAACCCGGTACGTAATCTGTGTTTGCAATTGTCGCTTCAATGGCAGCTATAAGAATTTTGGCGGCATCATAGGCCTGGGCTGCAAACATATTTGGAATCTCGCCGTGACGGGCCCTGTAAGCGGCAATAAACTGCTGCACCAGCGGGTCATCTGCCTCGGCAGAAAAACCCGTCAGGAAGTACGCGCCTTCAATACTGCCGGAATCTGCCATAAAGTCGGTAATTGTAGCCCAGCCGTCCGCACCAAGGAAAGTGGTACCCGGCAAGCCAACTTCTACACTTTGGGGCCCAATTAACCCTACATGCCTGTAATACGCAGGCACAAACAGTACATCAGGGCTGCTGCCTGCAATTATAGACAGCTGGCTTCTGAAGTCCAAAGCGTCGTCCGCAAACCTTTGTACCTCGACTATTTCTATCCCAAGTTGGTTTGCGCGCGCAATAAACGCCTCCATTAAACCAATAGAGTAATCAATCTCGTTGCTGTAAAGCACCGCCGCTGTCCGCGCACCTAAAATGCTGTCCGCAAATTCAGCCATCCTTTGGCCTTGAAAAGGATCTATGAAACATGCGCGGAACATATTTGTAAAGACCTGGCCATCTTCAGATACAGTTACGTTAAAATGGGTTGCTGTTCCGGTAATCATGGGCATGTTCGCTTCAAAGGCAAGGGGAACAATTGCGCGAGTCGGGCCGCTTGTTACGCCGCCAATAATTGCGGTAACACCTTGGTCCAGTAAACGGTCGAAACCTATGGCTGCCGCCGCTGCCTGGCCTTCATCGTCATGTGTTACAATGTTAATTTGAAGGCCGCCACGGGCATTATGCTGGTCGATATACAAATTTACGCCCCTTTGGACAGCTTGTCCAAATTGTGACACACCGCCTGTTAACGGGCCAATCATGCCAATAAGTACCTCGTTAACGGGTTCGCCGCCGCGTACATAAGTTTCGTCGTTGTTGGCGCAAGCCGTAAATAAGCTTGCAGTCATCAGCATAATCAGTACCATTGTCACCACTCGTAACATTTTTTTCTGCATTTTCATTTCTCCTTTCAGCTTTTTGTCTAGCCGTAAAACGGCTGGCAAATTATTTTAATTAGAGATTGTATATTTTTTTGTGAAATAGTGCAATATTAACAAAAAGTACGATTTAGGCCGGAATATAAGCGGTGTTGTAAATATCCCCAAAGATATTACATTACAGACGTTCCATTTAGCGGGTAACAGAAGTGCGATAACCGAGTGAAAAAAGTATGTTACATAAAAATCACCAAAATAATTGTAATTTGTAGGAGAAATTGTGGAGTTTTTATTTTTGTTTTCAGGAAATTACACTGTAATAAATACACTTTATCTGACGCACTCATGATTATGCACGATATTTAATTTTTATTCATGATTATACTTGCAATACATTAATAATCATGATATAATGTTAATGAAAGTGAATCCAGAACGATACAGTTTCCTCACTTTCACATAAAATAAACGGCATAGCCGTCAAAACAGGTGGTAATTATGTTTATTGAAGAAAGGCACCAGGCAATTTTGCAAACCATTCAAGAGAAAGGTAGAATTTCCATTGGCGAAATCCAAGAACAGTACGGCGTTTCTGTAGATTCCGCACGGCGGGACTTGCGGCTGCTGGAAGAGCGCGGCCTGTTAAAACGTACCCACGGCGGTGCAATTCCGCTGCGTCAAATTGGGGTTTTACCGCCACGCCACAGGAACATGAAAGATCTGGCATCCGGGTTAACGGAAGTTTACGACAATTACGCAGCCATTTCAAAAAAAGCCGCAGAGTATGTAAAAGAAAACGATGTAGTGTATATTACAAGCGGTTCCGTCGGGTTCATTATGCTAAGATATTTACCGCGGGACATCAAGTACACCCTTGTGGTAAACTCTGTAACCCTGGCGGAAGAGCTGAAATACTGGGACAATGTTACAGTGTACATCGTGGGCGGTAAAATGCGGATGCACGGCACAACTTCTCTTGTGGACAGCTTTGCCACGGCCTTTGTAAAAAATATGCACTTTGATATTTGCTTTCACACAGGCGGCGGGTACGAAGCAGAGTTTGGCCTTTCCAACGGCACAGACGAAACAGCAACTTTCCAACGGGCGGTAATAGAGCAGTCGCGCAAAAGAATCCTATTAATGCCTCATCAAAAAATTGGCTTCAAAGATTTTATCAAAGTTTGCGATACAGATAAATTTGACATACTAATCACCGACTGGGATGCCGTGGAAGATGAGCTTATGAAAATTGAAGAAAAAGGTGTAAAAGTAATTGTGGTTACCCCCTGATATCAGGGGGTAAGTCACCCTTCCAACACTACCGTAAACGGTCCGTCATTCACAAGTTCCACTTGCATCATTGCGCCAAATACGCCGCAAGCAACTTTTTGGAAATTAGAACCTGCTTTTTCGATAAAATAATCGTATAATTCTTCCGCAAGGGCAGGCGGGGCGGCTTCCGTAAAACTTGGCCTTGTCCCCTTGCGGCAGTCTGCATAAAGGGTAAATTGCGAAATTACAAGCAATTCCCCATTAATATCGGAAATACTCAAATTTGTTTTGCCGTCATTATCCGGGAATAAACGCAGCTTTTTTATTTTTTCAATCATTCGATCTGTTTTTCCCCGGTTATCACCATCCCCAATGCCCAGAAGTACTACATATCCCCGGTTAATTTCACCTGTAATTTCATTTTCAACTTTAACAGACGCACGGGAAACCCGTTGCAAAATTATCTTCATTATATATTTACCCCTTTTCTTTTTATCGTTACAGTGGTATAGTCATATTAACAAAACGTGAGATTAATAAATGACCACTTCGGAGGCCGGTAACACAATGATACTTTACTACACATACAAGCAAAAAACAAAGGTTTTCGCCCAAACCCTGGGTGATGTATTGAGTCTCCCCACATATGAACTAAAATCGGACATAAACGATAAATCCGGTTTTGGTTTTATATTTAATGCTTTAATGTTAACGTTTACCGGCAAATCGTACCCTGTCAGTAATGTTCCGGAAGATATGCCTCTTGAAATATATGTGTGTAGCCCAATATGGGGTGGCCGTTTGGCCGCGCCTGTAAAGTATTTTTTAGAAAATTCTAACTTGCAGCGGACAAGGGTAAATTTATTATTAACCGCAAGTATTCCGACAGAAAAGTACAGGCAAAAAGCATTAGAATATTTACAAAAACTCAACTGCACCCCCGGCGATGTTTACCTGTTTGCCACATCGGACAAAGTTATGCCCGACGGGGAGGTACTAAAAGAGCAGCTATACGAGATTTTGGGTGTGGAGATGCCAAAGGATAAAAAGGAATAAATGAGAAATATTTTTGTTACCGCTCACACGTTAGGCTGCAAAGTCAACCAATGCGATACTGAAGCTGTACTGGAGCTTCTTGTTAAACAAATCACTGTTTGTAAAATTTGTAATTTTAACGAAAATGCCGACATTTACGTAATTAATACCTGCACTGTTACACATGCAAGCGATAAAAAGTCCAGACAAATAATACGCCGTGCCCGCAAGCAGAACCCAAATGCAATTGTGGCTGTATGCGGATGTATGGCACTAAGTAACCCCGCTGCAGCCAAAGAGTTGGGGGTAGATTTTGTATTTGATGCGCGCAAACCGGAAACATTTATTGATTATATACAACAGATTTTTGGGGATACGGCCAATACACTTAGTATATCCAATGGGGCAGGGACGTTGCGTACCCGCACCCGTGCATTTGTAAAAATACAAGACGGTTGTGACCGCTTTTGCGCTTATTGTATTGTTCCCTATGTAAGGGGTAACCCCAAAAGCCGCCCTGTGCCAGATATTTTAAATGAGATTACCGGCTTAGTTGCAGACGGCGTACAGGAAATTGTGCTTACCGGTATACAAGTAGCTTCCTATGGGGAAGATACCAATGATACTAATCTTTCGGCATTAATTACAAAAATATCATCAACAGACAGCTTAAAACGATTGCGTTTAAGCAGCATAGAGCCATACGCCGTAACCGACGAATTTTTGGCGGTAGCAGCGTCTTCTCAAGTTTTATGTGATCATTTTCACTTGTCATTGCAAAGCGGCTGTAATGCCACGTTGCAAAGAATGAACCGTCGCTACACCACTGCCGAATATGCAAAAATAGTAGAGCAATTACGGGAAATTAACCCGAATATTGCACTAACCACCGACATTATTGTTGGCTTTCCCGGCGAAACCGATGAAGAATTTAACCAAAGCATGGTCTTTGTAAAACAAGTCGGCTTTGCTCGTATACATGTTTTTGAGTATTCGAAGCGGGAGGGTACGGCCGCCGCTAATTTCCCAGGACAAGTGCCGGATAAAACAAAAACCGAACGAAGCAAGCAAATGCGCGACTTGGCAGCACTGCTTCAAACAAATTTTTACCGCAGGCAAATTGGCAAAACCGTTCCCGTGCTGTTCGAAAACTCAAAAAAACAAAACAAGTGGGTTGGGTACACAAGTAATTACTGCCCTGTAGAAGTATATTGCGAAATTAACCTATCCAACATCATCTGTCAGGTAAAAATAACCGCACTTACCCAGGATGGTTTGGAAGGAGTATATAAACAAGGAGGACGAAAAAAATGAGAAGCAATTTTCCGGAAACTCAAAGAGTAGACGCATACAGGCGCGATGGCCATGACGAAGTGAAAGCAATTTTGGAACATGTCTACGTGGCTCTTCAGGAAAAGGGCTATGACAGACCTTTTATGCAAATTGTTGGGTACATTCTTTCAGGTGATCCTACATACATCACCAGCCACGCAAATGCTCGCGCTCTAATTGGCAAGGTAGAAAGAGATGAATTGCTGGAAGCAATGATAAAGGAGTTTTTGCGAGAGGTGTTGTAAATTTGCGGTACATGGGTTTAGATTTTGGCGATAAAACAATTGGTGTAAGCGTAAGCAGCCCTAGCGGAAAAGTGGCTGTAGGAATTACCACGTTAACCCGCCAAGAGGAACTTGCCCTGCGATCAAGCTTAAAGGCATTAAAGCTAATCATTAAAGAATACGGCATTACAAATATTGTACTGGGGTATCCCAAGCATTTAGACGGCAGAGATTCCCAAAGGTGCGAAAAAACTTTAGCATTTAAAGATAAACTTAACCGATATTTCAAGTCCATGCCTGTAGAACTGTGGGACGAGCGTTTGAGTACCCGCGCTGTTTCACGGGTTTTTGAAGGCACCCGTCAACAGTTTGAGAAGCATGTGGACGAAATGGCGGCAGTGTATATTTTACAAGGGTTTCTGGACAGTAAACAGAGCCCGATAAATTCTATAGAAGGAGAATAGGAAAAATGGAAAACGACATGACAATGTTCGAGCAAGAAGGCGATGACGCCACAATCGTGCTGTATGATGACGAAGGCAATGAAATTACAATGCAAATTTTGTCCAGCCGCCAAGAAGGCGATGTGACATATGTATTGGTAGCGGAGGAAGACGAAGAAGAGTCGGAAGTAATGCACTTTAAGTTAATTGACGATGGCGAGGAAGACACAATTTTCGAACTTGTGGACGAAGAGCATGAAGATTTTGACCGTGTGCTTGAATTGTTTAAAGACGACTACAAAACTCTTGGCATAGAGATTGATGAAGTTGAGCTATAGGATATAGGAGGCT
The DNA here is from genome assembly GCA_009786175.1 of Bacillota bacterium. The sequence continues at coordinate 13,350 of WQTQ01000213.1, forward strand.
GTACAACTTGGCAGCAAGAAAAGGTAAGTTAAAGGTTTTTTCCCTCGGAGGGCTTGGCGAGGTAGGAAAAAACATGACCGTACTGGAGTACGGTAACGATATTATTATTATTGATTGTGGAGTGGCATTTCCTCAAGACGAAATGCTGGGCATTGATTTGGTTATACCGGACTTCACATATTTAGAGCAAAACAAGGATAGAATCCGCGGTATTTTTTTGACACATGCCCACGAAGACCATATTGGATCTGTTCCGTATTTTTTACGGGAAATTAAAACAAAGCTTTACGGAACAAAGCTTACATTGGGCTTGGTAAGTAACAAGCTACGCGAACATGGTTTGTTCAATCAGACGGAAATGGTTGTAGTGCCGCAAGGAGGCATTGTCAGCGAAGGTTGTTTTAAAATAGAATTTATCCGCGTAAACCATTCCATAGCGGATTCTGTGGCGTTTGCGATTACAACTCCGGTTGGTATAGTTATCCATTCCGGTGACTTTAAAGTAGATTTCACGCCTATTCAAGGTGAATTTATAGATTTGCAGCGTTTTGGCGAACTAGGTAGAAAAGGCGTAAAGCTTTTTATGTGCGAAAGTACAAACGTGTTGGCAAAAGGGTACACCATGTCCGAGCGTTCTGTCGGAGCAATGTTTGAACGGGTTTTCGAGCAATCGCCAACCCAGCGGCTTATAGTCGCATGCTTTTCTTCCCATATAGATCGCATACAACAGGTGCTAAATTCGGCGGCTCAGTATAGGCGCAAAGTGTTATTTCTTGGACGCAGTATGGTAAATGCGGTAAAAACCGCAGTAGAGCTAGGATATTTAACCGCGCCCCCGGGGCTTATTATTGAACTTTCCGAAGTTAGAAATTACACAGCCAATCAGCTGGTAATTGTAACAACCGGAAGCCAGGGCGAACCTATGGCGGCACTGTCGCGCATGGCGGCGTCAGACCACAGGCAAATTGTAATTACACCAAGTGACAAGGTTATCATATCTGCGTCACCAATCCCCGGTAACGAGAAACTGGTATCCCGTACCGTAAACGATTTAATGAAACTTGGTGCGGAAGTAATATATGAAGGCTTGGCAGAAGTTCACGTTTCTGGCCATGCCCGTGAAGAAGAACTTAAGCTTATGCACGCCTTAATAAAACCTCAGTATCTTATGCCGATACACGGAGAATACAGACATCTGGCTCACCACAAAGATTTGGCTATTTCTATGGGGATGCCAAAGGAAAATATTTTTGTTATGGATATTGGCGATGTACTGGAAATTGACATTAAAACCGCCAAAGTTTCTGAAACAGTGCCATCCGGGCAATTACTTGTTGATGGCCTTGGCATTGGTGACGTAGGCAATGTCGTGCTTCGCGACCGTAAGCATCTGTCCGAAGATGGTATGATTATCGTAGCCGTTGGCGTAAGCATGCACGATGGCAGCTGTCAAATAATATCCGGCCCGGATCTTACTTCCCGCGGGTTTGTTTTTGTACGCGAGGCCGATAATTTAATGGAGGGTGCCAAAAAGGTTGTTACGGATACCCTTCATGAAATGGAACAAAAAAATACTGCCGACAAGCAGTATATAAAAAATAGGATTAAAGATGATTTGCGGGAATATATTTGGCAAAGGACAAAACGCAACCCTATGATTTTCCCAATTTTAGTCGAAGCGTAATTGTTAAAACATTGTAAACAAAAGAGTCGCTAAATAGTATAGGAAAATGGAAATAAAAAGTGCCGCTATTCCCATTGCAATTTTACCAAAAGATATTTTGCGGTGGATACGCTTGATACGAGCTTTTTCTCGTCTTGCGTCATCTGCCGCTTTTTTTATTGCATCCAAATCAAAGGCATCTTCCTCAAAGTGTAATATTGTTGTTTTATTTTCACTCATTTGTACTCCTCCTTGACCTGTTTTGCTATCGATGCCGCACGGGAATGTGAAGTTCCTTCCTGTGCATAGTATATATTGTAACATATGGTAGAGAATTGTAAAGTGTCGCAAAGCGACATTGCGGTAATTAACATTTTCGTAATAAATATTTTACGAAAACGTAACTTGCACTTGACTAATTGTTTATTGTGTGATAATATCTCTTCACTGAATAATAAATTATTAAGAAGGGATATGCAAAGTATGTTTTTCAATCGTCGAAAACAAGATAACACAAATAAAAAACAAAAATATATTTCTCTTATGGTTGTTCCATCACACAACCCCCAAAAAACTCGCACTTTACGCGTACCGCGCGCACTGTTTCATGCCGTAATAATTTGCATGTTAATTGTAAGCGCGATTGTTTTGGGTTTTTATTTCCGTTCAAGCCACTTTCAACGCACAGCGCAAGATCTGCAAATGTCTTTGGGCGAAACAGAGGCCAGATATAATCAATTTCGCGTGTATGCAGAACGGGTGCAAGACAGTTTGGTTGAAGTTGCTTTGCAAATATATGATGAGTTAAATGAAACGGAAAGCCGTGCCCAATCCGCCCTTAACGAGCAAGCGCAGCGGCACCAGACAGAGTTAGAAAGTATTTTGAACCACATTGAAGAAATTGAACGGCAAATTCGCGAGTTTGACGAAGCCCGGCAAGTAATAATAGACGGGTTAAGTACCCGTGCCGATGTAATTCCTCCGGTTGCAGCTCTTATGGCCGAGCTTATCGAATCCCAAGCGATACTTCGTGAACTTTCACTTATTCACAACCCACCGGAAAACGAACGTGTTTCAAGCGTGGGTTTTATTGCAATGGGCGGCGGCGCGGTAGAGTATGTCCCCACTACCCATTGCAAAGTTATGGAAAATTTACAGCTTTTACTGGATGAACTTTATGTACAGCGCATGTTAATGGACTGCTTAAAATCTTACAGGGCCCGCATGGATGTGTATCTGCGTAATTTCCCAACACTGTGGCCTGTAAAAGGAACCATTTCATCGGGCTTTGGCTGGCGTGCGGACCCCTTTGGCGGCGGCGGCAGAGAACGCCACACAGGTGTGGACATTCCCGCGCCGACAGGTACAAATATCCGCGCTGCCGGTGGCGGTAAAGTTACTTTTTCCGGCTGGAGTAACGGATATGGTCAAACAATAATTATTTACCACGGCAATGGCATAAGCACTTTGTATGCCCATAATTCTCGTAATTTAGTATCCGTAGGCCAGTATGTAGAACGAGGCGATGTAATTGCTCATGTGGGCAGTACAGGACGTACTACAGGTTCCCACTTGCATTACGAGGTTAAAATTAACGGCATACATGTAGATCCTGTGTCCTTCATGTTGGAGCATTAGGAAAATATCACCAGTTGTATAAAAGACTTGACATAGCTCCGGGAAAAGAGTATACTTTCATTCGTTCGAGTTATTACGGCCCGTTGGTCAAGAGGTTAAGACACGGCCCTTTCACGGCTGAAACAGGGGTTCGATTCCCCTACGGGTCAATTAGAATCATAAAAATGTGCGTGTTTTCTTCGGTAAATACGCATTTTTACTATTTAAATGTGCCAAAGACTGGTATAATGCAAATGTGGTGCCATAGCCAAGTGGTAAGGCAGAGGACTGCAACTCCTTTACCCCCGGTTCAAATCCGGGTGGTACCTTTGTAACTAACGAAAGCCCGCGATCATTGATGATTGCGGGCTTTTTTTAATCGCAGAATAATTCTGTGCCTTGCCGGAAACAGTATAAATAAAGCTATTTTGAAGGAGTTTTACAATGTTTGAAAAGCTGGTGTTTCTTATTATGATTGCATTTTACATCCCTGCATCTGCCAATACGGTACTGGCAGAGGAGCATCATTTGGAGGAGCATATTGTTGATAAATTTGGTGTGGAGTTTGCGCAAAACTATTTCCTGGCATGTTTGACCCATGACCGGATGTGGGAACTGTTCCCCCGTTCGGCAGAGGGTGAGCTTCTTTATCCGGCATACTATGGCGGGCACTTTTTCTGTGACAAAGGCCGATTTGTTTTTGCTGTGGTCGAACCGCTTATGGAGGACGCAAAATCCGGGATTTTTTCTAACTTGTTCCACATGGATGGGATTGATGTGCGGGCTGTAGAATTTTCTTATAAAGAGCTTATTTCTACACGGGATGCAATTTGCAATTATGTTTCCAATAATCCGGATAGTAATATGAAAATTACAACATGGGGGATCGATTTTTCCAATAACATTGTTGTCGTGTATTTGCACGAGTTAACCGCAGAGACGGAAGCGGAGTTTCGCCGAGAGGTTGTTGACTCGCCTATGATAAAGCTGCAGCAGGGAAACCCTGTTGGGGTACCTGTTGCAAAGGATGACAATGAGACCGGAAGCGCAGATGTGGCGCATTTACAACCGGGTGTACGCATTTATGTCGGCAGCTATGGGTTTTCTGCCGGATACCCGGCGGCCCGGGGGCAGGCCGCGGGTTTTGTAACGGCACTTCACGGCCTTCCGCTTGACGGTGATGATGTTCGTCTGGGCTCTTCCAGTGGGCAAGTGGTCGGTGAGGTTACAGGACCTATTCGTTTCGAAGGCCCTGTGGATGGGGCGTTTGTTGTGCTTAGTCAATCTGATATTGACAGGAGCGCAGACAGCCTAATGTTACTTTACAACGGGCCGCGCCCCTCCCAGGGAATGATACTTGCTTCCGTAAGTACGCCGCCTAACGGGGTTATGCGTACCCAACGGAATATAGTTGTAACAAATGCTCATTTTAGCGCGAACATGGGCGGAGGCTTGGTGCTTACGGATATGATACAAACTAACGGACATGCCGTTTATGGTGAAAGCGGAGGGCTTGTTTTCCGTCCCGCAGGCAGCGAAGCGCAAGTTAAGGGCGTAATTGTTGGGTCAGAAATTGGGTCCGCAACCGGTGAGAATATGTTTTTTTCATGGTGGGAAGAAATTAACCGTACGATAAATGTGACTCAGCCTTAGCTTGCTCTGCTTAACCAATCCTTTAGGTGAAAGTTAAAAGCGTCCGGGTTTTCTATTTGCATTAAAGGGCCTACGCCGTCCAATGAAACAAAGGTTAGGCGTGGTAAATGTTTTAGCAGGTTCCAGGAATCTTCATATCCCGCGCTGTCGTCTTGCCGTCCTGTAAAAACGGTAATAGGGTTTGAGAATTGTAAATTTTTAAGCTCTGTATCAAAGGTAAAAGCATAGCCATTTTTGCGATAATTTTCGCAAAATGTTTTGTCGGTTAACCTATACGCAGGCAGAATCTCGGTTTTATATCTGTGCCATGTTTCTTTTGTCATTACAACGCCTTCGTCAAAAAAATAATCAGAATTTTCGATATTCTGGCTTTCGACAAACTCCTCAATGCCGTCCTCTTCAAACGTGTCCACTCCGTCCGGGGTGTTACGCTTTGTAGAGTCCGGCACGGTGCAGGGGTTGAATAAAAACATGCCGTCTATGTTCATATCCCCGCCGTACGCCATGCCAAGTGACATGTAGCAGCCGTAGGATGCGGCTATTATCAAAAAGCCTTCATTACCAATTATGCCGGATATAAACTTTTTAAGTGTGTCCAACATAATGTCGGCGTTTTTAATCCATTCCCTTGCAGGGGTTTTGCCCATGCCGGGCATGTCTAAATATATCCGCCGGTAGCCGGGTGTATTTGCGAAAAACGGTTCAAGGCAGCCTTTCATAAGGCCATGGTCTTCCGTAAACCTGTGCAGACACAAAACGGGTTTACCCTCGCCATATTCTTCGTAGTAAACAGGTAAATCGTTAATCATGTATTCCATAGCATTTCTCCCCTTTTGCAAATTTCCATTTCCACTGCTTCAAGCAGCGGGAAAAGGTTTAGTTGTGTGTTCCCCAGCGCAGAAACAACAATTTTTTGCTTGGGGAAGTAAGCCGTTACAAAATCTACACCAGAGTCCCCGCCTACGGCATAGTAATAGTAGACTTCACCGTCTTTGTTACAGAACAGATAAACCCCAAGGCCGTAATACCCGTCGCCGACTAAGACGGTGTTATCATCTGTGTTGTTTACATCATCGTTGTCATCGTCGTTGTCATCGTCATCCTCGCTGCCAAAGTTTGTGGAAATTTGAGATTTTAGAAATGTTTGAGTCATTTCTTCGGAAAGGATTACATTTGAAGCAATGGCATTCCAAAGCTTGTGTATATCTTCCGCGCAGGTGAATATTCCGCCGTCGGAACCGCCCAAGACCGGCAAGCTAAAAATATTTGTGTGCCACTCGCCTGTTTCGTCGTCTTTCATATAGCCGTATGCCGTATTGGCGGGCAGCGAATCCATACGGTAAAAACCCGTGCGTACAAGGCTGCAGGGCTTTACTATGTTGTCGGTTACATATTGTTGATAAGAAAGCCCGCTTGCGGCTTCTACCACCAGCCCCAGCAAAACAAAGCCGGAATTGGAGTAACTGTACCTTGTGCCCGGTTTAAATTTTGGCGGTAAAGGTGTGATCATTTGCAAATAATACTCAAGCCGTTCCCACAAATATACAGGGTACTTGTCGTACAGGGCCTTTAATTTTTCTGTACATTCATCGTCTTCTTCGTCGATGTAATCGCCAACGCCGGACGTGTGGGTAAGCAAGTGCCGGACCGTTACGTCTCTGTCAATTTGCCCTAAATCGTAGGACAGGATGTCACAAAGCTTGTCCTGCAGCGATATTTTTTTGTCATCGATAAGTTTGCACACTGCCAGGCCGGTAAACAGTTTTGTACCGGAAGCTATGCCAAAGGCGGTATCTACGTTATTCACCAGCTCTTCGCTGCGGTTCCGGTAGCCGCCGCATTTTTCAAATATAACGCCCAAGGGGCCACGTATGGAAAATACGCCGGAAAATTTACTTCTGTTTTGCCAATCTTGCCAAATTTTTTCTAAATTTGTAATGTTCATCTCTGATTTTCTCCTTATGTTATGTTAATTTTACCCCCTGATATCAGGGGGTGTGTAAATGACGGTGCGTAAATAAAATAGCCCCATTTGGGGGCTAAGTAAAGGTAAAATTTGATTATAACCAACTTGTACAGTTTTTTCTTCTTATGTTTTTTCTGTAAAGGACTTCCTTTCTTGTACGTTTTGTAATATATTATCAAAAACGAATGAGCAAGAAGAGAGGAAAATTATGAGCTATTACACAGTTAAGAAAATTTACCCATGGTTGTACAGTATCTTTGACCCGCAGCATGTGTATTGTTACCTGATTGCAGGCGAAAAAACTGCCTTGCTTTACGACACAGCCTACGGCATAGGCTGCCTGGACGAAGCCGTGCGTACGGTATGTGACCTGCCCTATGAAGTTGTGCTTAGCCATGGGCATATCGACCATGTAAACGGCGCGTCCCAATTTGAGGAAGTGTGGATTCACTCGGACGATGTAAATTTGTGCCTACAACACTCTTCGGATGAATTTAGGCGTGGCATAGCCGAAAGCCCAACAGTTCCTGCAGGTTTTGACAAAGACAAGTTTATTGCCGCAGGCGCGGGCAATTTCAAAATGCTTGAAGACGGTAAAATCTTTGACCTGGGTGGGCTAACTGTAGAAGTTGTACCAATGGAAGGCCATACCGGCGGCTCTATCGGCTTGCTGATACGTGAGCATAAAGTTTTGTTGGACAGCGATGCGGCAAACCATCATATTTGGATGTTTTTAGAGGAAAGCCTGGAGATCAACGCATACATTTCCATGCTAAAGCGTGTCAAAGAGCTGGATTTTGATACATTCTTCGTTGGACATTCTGATGCCGAACGCCCGAAATCTGATTTTGAAAAGTTTATTGCTGTGGCGGAAAATATAGATATAGAAAAATCTACACCGTACGAGGTAATGCCGGAACTTAGCGGACATGTATACACAGAAGGTGATGTTTCCATAGTGTTTATTCCGAAGAAATTGTAGTATGCGGATTGCTGTTTGTGATGACGAAAAGGAGCAAATTGCTTACTTGCGAAAAATTACAGAAAAATGGGTACAGGAACATGGCATTTCGGCGGTTATAAGCGAATTTGACAGTGCAGAGGCATTTTTATTTGACTGGACGCCCAATAAGTTTGATATATTACTGTTGGATGTACAGATGCATGAAAAAGATGGGGTGACATTGGCGCAAGAGATACGGGAAGCAGACCGGAGGCTTATAATAGTTTTCATTACCGGCTATGACGATTACATGTGCATGGGTTATGAAGTTTCTGCCCTGCATTATCTGATGAAGCCTGTCGCGGAAGAAAAATTACGGGATGTTTTAGGCCGCGCCGGGAATTTGTTAGTAGAAGCACCGCGCATGATTGGGTTTAATACTGTAGCGGGTGTAATCCGTTTGAAGGCAGATGATATTTTATATGCGGAAATGTTTTCCCATTACGCAGAAGTTTACACATTGGCTCAGGCCGTGCGGGTAAAGACAACAATGGGTGACTTACAGCATCTGCTAGGCGACGGGTTTTTCCGTTGCCACCGTTCATACATTGTTGGTATGGCCCATGTGGAGAGAATTACCAGAGTGGGGATGCTCCTCGATAATGGGAAGACTGTGCCCCTTTCGCGTAAGTTGTATGATGCAGCGTATAAGGCATTTATGGAATACAATTTCAAGGGTGATGTTACATGATGTGGGTTGTTGTTTTTCTGTGTCTTTTGGCTGTTGCAGGCGGGATAATTTGTTTGCGTTAGTATGCTATTTCCTTGGCAGATAAACGAATAGCAGCGTTTCAAAATGATCTTGTTCTAAAATACTATGATGAAATTAAAAATATGTATAAGGAAATGCGGGGCTGGCGGCACGATTACCGCAGTCATATTCAAGCTCTTAAAGGATACCGGGACGCAGGGGCGAACGATAAAATTGATGCGTATCTTAACAAGCTGGACAAAGACCTTACGAATGTTAACACCTTTATCAGCACGGGAAACATCGCCCTTAACGCGATATTAAATTCCAAACTGTCTTTGGCGGCGTCTAAAGACATTAAAATTAATGCGACCGTAAATGCGCCGGAAGCCCTATCCATTTCAGAAATTGACCTATGTATTATTATTGGCAATTTACTGGATAACGCCGTAGAAGCCTGTGAAAAAATAAGCGATACGGCAGAGCGGTTTATACGCATTTATATTGATGTAAAGCGTTCTCACCTGTATTTGTCGGTTATGAATGCCGCAAGTGGCAAGCCGAAAAAGTTGAGCGGTACTTTTAGAACGGCTAAAACAGGCTTCCATGGGTTTGGTTTGCTGCGGATTGACAGAATTGTGGCAAAGTACGGAGGCTATTGTTACCGGGCAGGGGAAGAAGGCGTGTTTACGACAGAAATAACGATGCCGTTAAAATAAGAGGAAGAAATGCTTTAATTAATGCAATTGCTGAGGGTATGATTCTTTTCTACCCTCGCCCGCCACTTGGCGAACGAGTGGTAGTATTTATATTTTCAGAATATAACATACTGTTGCGCCCCAAATAAAACAGTACTACATTTTCTCTGCACCCTGCATAGCATCAGCTACGCAGGGTGTTCTTCTAATATTCCGCCATCAGAAACTCTCAGCTCCGGCAAAAATCCAAGCATATCATAGCTAATATGAATTTTCTGCTCTCTCTTGCCACTACTCCTATCAGGAGCTTCAACGAACACCTTATGGACCAGATCGCCAAGAATAGATGGATTAAATTCCTCTGTGCCAATATATTCTTTGCATTTGTCCACGAAGCGATCTACATCGCTGGAACGCTGTTCTTGCTCTATCAAGTCATTTTGTAATTGCATGAGTTTGGCTTGGAGTTCTTCCTGCTCTGCTTCGTAGTCGGTGGAAAGTTCTATAAATCGAGCTTCAGAGAGCTTGGAGTTAATATGATCCTCGTACATACGCTTGAAAATCGTTGATAGTTCAGCGATACGTCGCTCTGCTTTTGCAATTTCCTTACGCTTCTGAGCAAGTTCTTTCTTCAATTCTGCACTGCGCTTGGCATTAACCCTCTGCCGAAATTCATCTTCATAATGAACCACAAAGTCTATAGTACACATCAGATGCCAAAACACCATCGCTTCAAGGGATACAGCTCGAATATAATGCGTTCCGCAAACTTCCGTACCTTGCTTCTGCGATGTTGAGCAGACAAAGTAATCTTGGCGAGCTTCAAGGTTCTTGTTTGTGCAGTAGTAGAGTTTTGCTCCACAGTCAGCACAATGAGCAATGCCGGAGAAGATTTTACTTCTGCCTGTCCCTGCCGGACGGCGTTTGTGTTTTCGGCGTTGCTGTGCTTTCTCCCAAACATGTTCATCCACAATGGCTTCATGGGCGTTTTCAAAAACTTTATGCTCGTCTTTTGGAAAATTGATTATCTTTTTGTTCTTGTATGATGCACGAGAAGTTTTGAAATTTACCATATGCCCAAGATACTCTTTCTTTTCCAAAATCTCAGCTACGGTGCTTGTCTGCCATTTACATGGATTGACAGGGATGGTATGTGAAACTTTACGCCCCTGTGATGACCAGTAGGCAGTAGGGCTTAGAACTTGTTCCTCTTTTAACATCCGTGCAATCTGCGATGGCCCAAAACCTTCTAAGCAAAGAGCGTAGATTTTTCTCACAACCTGTGCCGCTCCCTCATCAACAATCCAACGCTTTTTATTATCCGGATCCTTCATGTATCCGTATGGTGGAGTGTGTGCTAGATATTCTCCGGCTTCGCCTTTGTTTTTTCTTACAGCACGGACTTTTTTGCTTGTGTCTTTTGCATACCACTCGTTGATTATATTCAAAAATGGCGTGAAGTCGCTGTCCTGTTGATTGGCACTGTCGATTCCGTTGTTGACGGCAATGAAGCAGATTCCTCTTTCGGGAAACATGACTTCGGTATAAAATCCGACTTTCAGATAATCCCTGCCAAGACGAGACATGTCTTTTACGATAATAGTTTTTACTTTGCCTGTCTCAACTTGCTCCAAAAGTGAATTCCACCCGGGTCGATTAAAATTTGTGCCGGAGAAACCATCATCAACAAAGAATGTTGGATTTGGAAAACGATTATCTTTTGCGTATTTCATGAGAATATTTTTCTGATTTGAAATACTATTGCTTTCACCCTGCTGTTCATCATCACGAGATAGACGGAGATACAATGCGGTGATTTCTTCAGACTGCCACATGTCGTAATCCTCCTTTTCCTGTGGGCAGTCTGCCATATGAGTGTTTAATTCGATTGTAGCGCGCATGAGATTATTTTTCAATAAGTTTCCTCCGTTTCTCTCATCATTATTTCAAGTAGTTTTGCGGTTAGGGCTTGCTTGCCGTCATAGCTGGCGGTGACGGTGTAGATAGTGCCATCGATTTCTTTTCGTAGGGTTAGTGTAGGGAGTTCTTGGTGTAATAAAGTTTTGGTTATGATATTGCCGTGGTTGTCGAATTGAATTTTCATTTTGGAATGTCCTTTCTGATTTGGATTTTGTAGTTGACTCATCTTGTTAAATCCTCCGAACAAAGTGTAGCAAGCAGTGTATGCGCTGTAGCACATACGATTTTTGCAATTTTTCGCTCATGCTCAAATTTGCAAAAA
>WQTQ01000214.1 GCA_009786175.1 Bacillota bacterium
ACCTGGAAATATTCCTGCACCAGCTTGCGGCAAAATGAATGTATAGTAGAAATATTGGCCATGGGCAGCCGCGCAATTTGGGCAACAAGCCCCGCGTCCTGCATTTTTTTAGCGATACGCTCGCGCATTTCCGCAGAAGCAGATTCCGTAAACGTAACTACCAGTAGGTTGTCAATGTTAACCCCATCAAAAATATGCCGCAGTATACGTTCCGTAAGAACGGCGGTTTTGCCGGAACCCGCCGCAGCGGATACCAGAATATTTGACGCATTGCAATCAATTGCTTGCTGCTGGGCAGGGGTGAATGTTGTCATTTAAACACGACCTTATGCGAGAATATGTAACGCGTACATTTTACACCAAAAAAATGTACACGGCTAGGGATTAAAGTTATATAAAAAATTATGGCTGCAGCAAAAACGCGATTGCCGCCTCCATTAGTTCGTCACGGCCTTCGGCTATACCAGCAATGGTTCTGTGAACATAAATATCCGGCGACAAGCCAATGCGCTGGGTTTGCCCACCTTGGGGGGTGTAGACGCCAAGGCCGGTGAATACCATTGAAGAACCACCGGGCAGCGGAAGCACCGTTATGTTTCCATTCGCACCTATGGAGTTGGTACCCATTACGGTTACATTTGCCCCGTTGCGAAGAGACATTACAAGAGTTTCAGACGCACTTACTGACGATTCGTCCATTAACACCACAACGTTTTTTTCATATAAAAACGCGTCCGGGCTGTTAATGCCACCGGAGTAATGATGGTGAGTATCTATAAATACACCGGGTACAGGCCATAACGGCAATGAAATAATAAAATGCGGCTGCCGTTCTTCAATCACAAAACCAGCTAATTCAAAAGTTTCAAAGCCGGGGTAAGGATACTGCCGCAAGTCCACAATCAGCCCCTGTGTATCCGCAAATTCGTTCATAATGTATGGTATTGAACCGTCCGGTAACATACCGGGGTTTATCAAGCCAATATTATGCTCCAACAACCAGTGAGATTCTAATGGTGGTATACGAGTCGGATGTGTAAACCACTGAAAGTGTCCGGGTACCGTAAGCCTTAGTTCTTCGCCGCCACGTAGTACGCCTACTTCCATCCTAGGTGAGTGTGACCTTAGTATGTGGTGGTAAAAAGCTAGATATGCCAATGCTTTTTCGTCATTTGGAAAAGATAAATACCGCAGCATATGCGCTGCCACATCGTTTATATCTCTTCCGCTTAATGTAAGAATCACATCTCCACGCCTTAACGGAGTAAACGGTTGGGTAAATCGAACTTCATGGACAACAAGCTGCCCTTCTGCTTCTACTAACCTCACAGATGGCGAGTATTGCCCAAATTGTTCATTTAAAAAGAATGTGTGTATAAGTGATATGTGCGCGTCACGCAGCCTGGAAGAAAGCGCGGCAAGGGTAAGTTCATAACTAAGCCTGTCCGTTCCTTCCAGCATTTTAGGGATAAATTCCAACAATAGCTCGTGCCAACAATAATCAATAATGTCCATGTACGGGAAGAAGTATTCCATTGCGTTCCATAAACGGAATAGACCCAGTAAGCGGTATTTTTCACAACTGTGGTCCATATCTGGGTGACTGTATTTATTCGAAAAAGCACTGTTGCCCAGCCAATCAAAATAAACCGGCGCGTTTGTCAAATCATGTAATTGAACCTGGTTAAAGCGCGATAACCTTGAAAACAGTTGCTCGCCCAAATAGACTTCGTTAATCCAACTTTTATCAGCCATTGTACGCAGGTTTATTTCCATTCCTTTAATGCGATAGTAATCCTCCATAAATGTTTGGAAGGCTTCCCAGTCATAAACACCATCGTATTCCAATATAAAGCTAACAATCTCGGTATGGTCAATGTATTCCCAGTGAAAGTCTGATTCGTTCACATCTTGGCCAAAAAATTGAGTAATTAGAATCAAATGCTCGTGCATTAACCGGCTCATTCGCTCATTTCGTCCTTCATAATATGCAACCAACGATAACCGGTACGCTTCCCAATCCAAGTCATACCCATCATCACCAAGGCTAATAAACCATCGGTACAATACATCGTTTACCTCATCCTCATTTGCAAAACGGATAACCGGTATCAAGTAAAGCAGTTCCTCGTCCCAGCAGCGTTCCCCCAAAAGAAAAGAGCGGTGAGTGTATTTTGCAAAACCCCATACCCTGCTAAGCTTTTGCAGGTTCCTGGCCTGGACGTATGTATTCGGCTGTGGATCGGTCTTATGCCTTACCAGCAAAAAAACGGCAAACCCAACCAGCAATAAAGCAGCCAACCCAATAATAATCGTTCTTGCTTTCATCAGCAACACTCCTTTTCTTGTCCGCATGCTCTTACACTATACAATAACGTACGAAAATTTACAAAAAAAGTTACATTAATGTTAAACCCCGGCCAGCATCTTGACTGTATTTCACAATCATAATATAATTTAACACGCAAAGCGCGTTTATACAAAACGCTAATGTTTCCACAATAATACTCACCCACTTTTGTAGAAAAAGGAATATTATATCAGGGGGCAAAAACACAATTACGAAAATTAACTTACATAAAGTCACTGCAACTTATCCCCGGCTGTAGTGACTATTTTATTTAAAAAACTTCCTCAAAAAAATCGAAATTCATCAAACATATGTTTGCATTTTATTTAAACATGATGTATAATAAACTACAACCCACTACATGTTATTCTAAGGCGGTGCACCATGGACATTATGAAGAAACTAGAAATACTGGCAGACGCGGCAAAGTACGATGTGGCCTGCACATCCAGCGGCAATGACAGGGCAGCCCAAAAAGGCACTATAGGCAATGCCGTAGCCTGCGGTATTTGCCACAGCTTTACCGCCGATGGCCGCTGTATTTCCCTGTTAAAAATATTGCTTACAAATGCCTGCATATACGACTGCCAATACTGCGGCAACCGCCGTTCCAACGACGTACCCCGGGCTACTTTTACCCCGTGGGAAGTGGCAGAGCTTACAATTCGCTTCTACCAGCGCAACTACATCGAGGGGCTGTTCCTTAGCTCTGCCGTGGTAAAAAACCCCGACTACACAATGGAGCTTCTTATTGCCGCCCTGCGGATAGTGCGGGAAGAGTACAAGTTTAACGGCTACATCCATGTAAAGGCAATCCCCGGGGCAGACGAAGCACTTATCCACCAAGCGGGGCTGATTGCAGACCGTATGAGTGTAAATATCGAGCTGCCTTCCCAGGCAAGCCTTACTAAATTTGCCCCAGAGAAAACAAAAACCGGCATTCTCGCGCCCATGAAGCAGCTGCGGGACGGTATTATTCAAAATAAAAACGAGTTAACTCTGTATCGCCATGCCCCCAAGTTTGCCCCTGCAGGGCAAGCCACACAAATGATTGTTGGCGCGTCACCGGAAAGTGACAGCAAAATTGTTACCTTAGCAGAAGGGTTGTACAAGCAGTACAAGCTAAAGCGTGTGTTTTACTCTGCATACACTCCGGTGGGTGCCAACCCGCTGCTGCCCACATCCGCACCGCCCTTGCGGCGGGAACATCGCCTGTACCAGGCAGACTGGCTGCTGCGTTTTTACGGGTTTTCTGCCGGGGAACTGTTTGGCAGCCCCGACGAAAATTTAAGCCTGGACATGGACCCAAAATGTCACTGGGCTTTGCAAAACCTGCACGTATTCCCGGTGGAAGTTAATAAGGCAGATTACATGACTTTGCTGCGGGTACCGGGTATTGGCCAGCGTTCTGCGGAAAAAATCATAGCAGCAAGACGTGTAAGCAAACTGGACTTTGATGATTTAAAAAAAATGCGGGTGGTGTTAAAACGGGCAAAGTATTTCCTGCTTTGCAACGGTAAGGTATACGAAAAAATACCCCTTGTGCCGGAATATTTGTCTATGAGACTAAGGGAAAATACGCCCCATTCTCAAATCAGCTTGTTTGAAACAAACCCGGAAGCCTTCCCAGAGCAGCAAAGTGCCATAAAAAACATTTCCCAAGTTGTTATCCCCGCTCTGCCGGATTTACAAGCGGCATGGTAGAGGTTAGACGCGAAGTCGTTGTTACATTCGACGGCAGTTTTGACGGGTATTTATGTATAATTTATGCTTATTATTACGAAAAAATATTGCCCTTAGTCATTCAGGACGAATACCAGTCCCAGCTAACGCTGGACAGCGAGATTTATTTTGTAGATACAGACAGTGATAAAGCCGCCCGTGTGCTTAAAGGAATAAGGGAAAAAGTCTCTGACGATGCGGCGCGCTATGTGTACAATGCCTTCCTGTCCGGGGAAGATGATAAGTATATGCCCATCTTTCACTATATACTGCTTGGCTTTTCTGTGGGGCATATGGTAAACAGCCATTTAAAAGAAGACTGCGTAAGAAGGGTTCACAAACTTGCCCGGCATGTTGGCCGTGAAACCCATTTATTATTGGGCTTTTGCCGTTTTGCCGAGGCTGACAATGGGGTTTACTACTGCGTTATTACACCCAAAAACGATGTTTTAGCTATGGTGGCAGAGCATTTTACTCAAAGGTTTATGAACCAGGCATGGGTAATACATGACAAAAGCCGCAATCAGGCGGCTATCTACGACGGTAATACTTTAGTTATTACTGCTGTTCCCAAAAACGCTACGGTTAACTATGCCGAAGGAGAGAGGGAAACGCAAAAACTTTGGTCAACTTTTTTCAACGTACTTGCCATTGAAGCGCGGAAAAACCCAAAATTGCAGCGGCAGTTGCTGCCATTGTATTTTAGGAAAAACATGACGGAGTTTAATAAACTGCTATAACTGCACTACATTACCGGGTGTATGCCGTTCCGCCACAGTCAAATTCTTAATTTTCACGTTATTGCCTTCCAAAATACGCTGCACTGTATCAAAAGCCAGCATTTGCGTATTGTTATCTTCGCTTAAATGGGCCAGGAATACATGCTCCAGCTTATCATCTGCCACTTCCGCAAGTAAAACGCCCGCGTCTGCGTTAGATAAATGCCCACGGGTACTTGCGACGCGCTGTTTCAACGCTTGATGATATGGCCCGTTTTTTAACATTACAGGGTCGTGGTTGCTTTCCAACAAAATTACATTAGAGCCTTTTAAGTTGTCGCGCACGGTATCCGTGGCACACCCTAAGTCTGTAGCCGTTGCAATTTTTTTGCCCTTTGTTTCAAAAGTGTACCCCACAGGCTGTGCCGCGTCATGGCTGATGTTAAAAGCCTTAACGGTTACGCCGCCAACATCTATTGGTTTATCCGGCTCAATTACCTTTATCTGCTCTGCGTTAAGTTCGCCCAGGCTGCGGTTGGCAGCAAAATAACGCCACGTAAGCGGCGTTGCGTACAAATTTACCTTAAAGCGGCGCGCCATAACCCCTGCCCCGGCAATATGGTCCCGGTGTTCGTGGGTAATAAATATACCGCTTATATTGCGAACATTCATTTTAAACAATACATTTTCTATCCGCTTGCCACTTACCCCGGCGTCAACCAAAAAATGTCGGCCGCCAAGCCCTACGCAAACCGCGTTGCCGGAAGAACCGCTGGCAATAGTGCAAAACTCTATTTCAGGTCTCATTTGTCAATCTTTCTTTACTACGCGCTTTATGTCGGCACCAAGGGACCGCAGTTTTTCCTCAAGGCCTTCGTAGCCCCGGTCCAGGTATTCGGTGCCGCTAATCATGGTTTTACCTTTGGCCGCAAGCCCGGCAAGAACAAGGGCGGCCCCTGCCCTAAGGTCTGTTGCTTCAACTTTTGCCCCGGATAATTCGTAATTACCGTTGATTATAAGGGAGCGGGAGTCCACTTTTAGCAGTGCGCCAAGTCTTCTTAGCTCGCCAACATAACGGTATCTGTTTTCAAAAATATTTTCCGTAACAACACTGCCGGTAGTGGCTGTGCATAACAATGTGGCCATTTGCGGCTGTAAGTCTGTCGGGAAGCCCGGGTAAACCGCAGTTTTAACATCGCAGCCCTTTAACGGGCCGTTTACGCGCACGTTAATAGAGTCCAAACCTTCCGAAATTTCTACACCAATTTCCCTAAGTTTAGACGTTAAAGATTCCATATGCTTTGGAATGATATTTTCAACGGTTACATCCCCGCCGGTTATTGCGGCGGCAATCATGTATGTACCCGCTTCAATTTGGTCCGGAATAATTGTGTAATCGCTGCCGTAAAGAGTTTTTGTTCCTGTAATACGGATTTTATCTGTACCCGCACCACTTATCTTTGCACCCAATTTATTCAAAAAGTTGGCAGTGTCAACAACATGGGGCTCTCTTGCGGCGTTTTCTATCAGTGTTGTACCGTTGGCAGAAGCGGCGGCAATCATAATGTTAATTGTGGCACCGACACTTGCAATGTCAAGATAAATTTTCGCGCCTTTTAAACCATTATTGGCCTCCAGCGTTACAATGCCGTGTTCTTGCACCCATGTGGCACCAAGGGCTTCAAACCCTTTTAAATGAAGACCCATTGGCCGTGACCCAAAATCGCACCCGCCGGGCATTGGCACTTTTGCCTTGCCAAAGCGCGCCAATAGAGCCCCCATAAAATAATAAGATGCGCGGGTGCTTTTGGCATGTTTTTCATCCAAAGTATGACTGTGGACATGTGATGCATCCATAACCAATGTATGGTTATTGTCCCGGAATTCACAAGTAACCCCAAGGGACTCTAAGGCTTTTGAAAGGTTAACAACATCTTCAATATATGGCAAATTATCAAGCACACAAACTCCGCCGGAAACAATTGCGGAAGGGATTACGGCAACTGCCGCATTTTTCGCGCCACTAATAGCAACGTTACCTTGCAAACGTCTTTGTCCATTTATAACGATGTACTCCATAAAAGGTACACATCCTTTAATTTTCGTGTATTAGGAATTAAGAATTACATATTTTTTGCTCAAGAATAATTTTATTTAGAAAAACTACTGAAAACAGTATAACATTTACTTTACAATATTCAAGTAGTTTTTGACATTTTCATGACAATTTTTTAATTTACTGTTTTACTTTTTAATTTACAATACAAAAAAATACCATTTAAATACTTTTGTTGGAAGTTTTAAATGGTATTTTTTTGCTTTATAATTTTACTGCTTCGTTGATGTCAATGATTGTGGTTGACGCTTCCGTTAGCTTAATGTTCCCATCTTCGTGGCCTTGTTTGAGGCAATGGGCCAAAGCTTCGGCAGTATCTAAGCTGGTTAGGCATGGGATGCCCAATATACAAGCCCTGCGGCGTATTTTTACTTCGTCCAGCATTGGGTCGCGGCCTTTAGACGCTGTGCAAATAATATAACTTAATTTTCCGCTTTCCAGCAGAGTGGCTGTGTTTTCTTCCGGTGAATCACTGATTTTGTTTACAACTTCTACCTCAAAACCTTCGCCTTTTAAGAATTTTGCCGTACCCTGTGTGGCGTATAGCGTAAACCCTAAGGACCTAAACCTTTCCGCAATATCTGATATTTCCGGCTTGTCTGTGTCACGGACACTAATAAATACACCGCCGGTACGGCTAAGTTTGTGCTTTGCGGCAACCAGCCCTTTAAACAGTGCTTCCGCAAAGTCTTTGCCTATACCCAAAACTTCACCGGTAGATTTCATTTCCGGGCCCAGGTTTGTGTCCAGGCCGGTAAGTTTCTCAAAAGAGAACACAGGTACTTTTACAGCCATAAAGTCCGGCTTTTTGCCTATGCCCGATTTGTAACCCATGTCTGCAAGCTTTTCGCCAATGCTGGTGCGCGTGGCAAGTTCGCACATTGGTATGCCCGTAACTTTGCTGATATACGGCACCGTACGCGATGCCCTTGGGTTAACTTCTATTACGTGTATTTCGTTGTCGTACAGTACATACTGGATATTTATTAACCCGTGGACATCCAACGCCATGCACAGTTTACGGGTTATCCTATAAATTTTATCCTCCAATTTGGGGCTGATGTAGTTTGCC
Source organism: Bacillota bacterium (assembly GCA_009786175.1). The sequence goes on from WQTQ01000214.1 coordinate 7,980, forward strand.
GGATACGCAGCGATACTGTCGCCGGAATGCACGCCAGTGCGCTCGATATGCTCCATAATTCCGGGAATCAGTACATCTGTACCGTCGCAAATTGCGTCCACTTCAATTTCCAGCCCTTCCAAGTATTTATCTACAAGGATAGGGTTTTCTTGTTTGGAACTTAGGATTATTTGCATGTACTCGTCTACATCGTCGGGGCCATAGGCAATTATCATGTTTTGCCCACCCAGTACGTAAGACGGGCGTATTAAAACAGGATATCCAAGTTTACCGGCAGCGGTTACGGCTTCATAATAGGTCATTACACTAACACCTTTGGGGCGTTTAATGTTCAGGCTTTCCAGAAGCTGGTCGAAACGGGCGCGATCTTCGCAAATATCAATACTGTCCGCGCTTGTACCTATTATTTTTACACCGCGCTCATGCAGTTGTTTTGTCAATTTAATTGCCGTGCCGCCGCCAAAGGCTACAATTACGCCTTCGGGCTTTTCTAAGTTGATAATACTCATTACATCGTCGATAAACAGCGGTTCGAAATACAGGCGGTCTGCTGTATCAAAGTCTGTAGACACGGTTTCCGGGTTGTTGTTGATTACAATAACCTCGTAACCCATATTGCGCAGCGTCCAAACACAGTGAACACAGGCATAGTCAAATTCTATCCCCTGCCCTATCCGTATGGGCCCGCTGCCAAGTACAACTATACGCGGTTTTTGGCTGCGTTGAACATATGGCAATGCTTCACATTCCGTACCATTTTGTATAGAGTAGAAGTATGGGGTTTTGGCTTCAAACTCGCCGCCGCATGTGTCTACCATTTTATAGATTAGCGGCTTGGATTTTTCAGTTGGTCCAATTTTGGGATCGGCTGAAATGCGAAGCAAGCAATTTAAAAACCAGCGGTCAACTTTTGTAGTTTCATGTATCTCTTCCAATGAGAACCCGCGTTTTACTGCTTCATACAACACAAACAGCCGTTGATCTGTTACGGTTGCTAACTCTTGGCGTATTTCTTCATCTGTCTTGCCCACTAAACGCGGCAGTTCTAAAGATGTAAGCCCAAGTTCTGCACCGCGCACGGCTTTTAACAAAGCCTCCTCTACTGTATCGGCAATTGCCATTACCTCTCCGGTAGCTTTCATTTGTGTGCCAAGTTCCTTTTGAGCATACACAAATTTATCAAAGGGCCATTTTGGCAGTTTAACCGCCACGTAGTCTAAAGTTGGTTCGAAAGCCGCATATGTTGTGCCGGTTACAGCATTAATAATTTCGTCCAAAGTGTAGCCTATTGCAATTTTTGTAGAAACTTTTGCAATTGGATACCCTGTGGCCTTACTGGCCAATGCAGACGAACGGCTTACCCGGGGGTTAACTTCTATAACCGCGTATTCGAAGCTTGTGGGGTGCAGGGCAAGCTGTACGTTGCAACCCCCTTCAACCCCAAGTGAATTAACTATATCCAATGATGCCGTTCGCAACATTTGATATTCTTTAGATGAAAGTGTCACTGTAGGTGCAACAACAATGCTGTCGCCGGTATGAACGCCAACCGGGTCAAAATTTTCCATAGAGCAGATGATTACGGTGTTACCCGCCCGGTCACGCATTACTTCAAACTCTATTTCCTTCCACCCTGCAATAGATTTTTCCACCAAAATTTGAGTTATTGGCGATAGGGCAAGGCCGTTGGAGGCAATTTCCTTCAAAGCTTCTTCATTTTCCGCAATACCGCCGCCGCTTCCGCCAAGGGTAAACGCAGGACGAACTATTACAGGGTAACCAATTTCTTTGGCAAACTTTAACGCCGAGTCAAGTTCCGTTACCACAACAGACGGAATACATGGCTGCCCGATTTCTTCCATGGTGTCTTTAAAAATTTGCCTGTCTTCGGCTTTATCAATAGTCTCGGGAGAAGAACCGAGAAGCTTGACACCCATTTTGTCCAAAAAGCCGTCTTTGGCAAGCTGCATACTTAGGGTAAGACCTGTTTGCCCACCCAGGCCCGATAAAATACTGTCCGGCTTTTCTTTCTCAATTATACGTTTAACAGTTTCCAGGGTTAGAGGCTCGATGTAAATCCTATCGGCTATGTCTTTGTCTGTCATAATTGTGGCCGGGTTAGAATTTACCAAAACTATTTCTATCCCGTCTTCCCGCAGAACACGGCACGCTTGAGTTCCGGCATAGTCGAACTCTGCGGCCTGGCCAATTACAATAGGCCCGGAGCCTATTACCATGGTTTTCCTTATGCTTTTATCGAGAGGCATTACAATTCACCGCCATTTCCACAAACTTATCAAACAAAAATTCTGTATCTTTCGGGCCTTCGCCCGGGCAAAACTGTACAGAAAATGAATTGCCGTAGTCCAGCCCTTCGCAAGTACCGTCGTTTACATTTACAAATGAAGCGTTTTCTGCCAACACAGTGTACCCGTGGTTTTGTGCCGTAATGTAAACTCTGCCTGTACCCAGGTCTTTTACCGGCTGGTTCGCGCCCCTGTGGCCCAGCTTCATCGTTTTTGTTTTGTACCCGTTGGCCATTGCTAAAAGCAAGTGTCCCATGTCAATACCAAACATTGGGATGCCGCAGTTTTTAAGCTTGCGCAATGTTTCGATTATTGGCTTATTTGCAGGGTCTTCCGGGTCCCCGGGTCCGGAAGACAAAAGTATCCCATGAGGGTTTATGTCTAAAATATCTTTGACCGTAGTATGGTGTGGAAAAACCCATACGGCGCAATCTCTGGCAGTCAGCGCGTTTATGATGCTTTGCTTTACGCCAAAATCCAAAAGCGCGATACGGTATTTGCCTTCACCGTATACCTTAAGCTCTTTACAAGACACTGCGGCTATTGCACCTGTTACTTCATGGCTGCATGCTTCCTCCCTGTCTGTTTCGGTTGGCGGGTTAATGGTTATTTTACCTTTAACTGTACCGTTCTCCCTGATTATTTGCGTTAACGCCCTTGTGTCTATCCCCTTTAACCCGGTTATGCCTTTTGACATAAAAAAAGTGTCAAGGGCTTCTTCACTACGGAAATTAGAAGGCTCCTGACACAAATATTTAACAATATAGGCTTTCGCGCTAACGGTACTGTTTTGTAAATCGGATGAAATAACACCATAATTACCAATCAAAGGAAACGTTTGAAGGATGATTTGGCCAAAATAACTTGGGTCAGTAACGGTTTCTAAATAGCCAACCATACCGGTTGTAAATACAATTTCACCGGCAACTTCTCCTGGTTTACCAAAAAATTCACCTTCAAAAACAGTTCCATTTTCAAGAATTAGGTAGGCGGTCATAATGTACCCCTTTCAATTTTTCTCAAAACTTAAAGAAGCATACAACAAATTTTAGTGTACGTCAATTAAAATCAAAGGGCACGAAGAAAAATAATTTGATTTTCTCCATGCCCTTGTGCGTTAAGTTACTCGGCTACTAATTCAATTAACAACAGTGCTGTTACACCGTCACGGGTTACTTCCAATGTAACCGTTCCGGACTCTGTAATTGCAGAATTACCGGCAACACCTATGACTAAACCATCTACATTGCCGGTTGGTGTCCAAAGGTTGTCACGTACTTGAATCAATAATTCAGGGACATTATCAAGAAGATTTACTGTAATTGCACCTTCCGCTGTGCCGCCAAAAAATACACTTACGTGACGGTTTGCATTACTTACTGTTACTGTGCTTGCCGTAAGATAAAATGTCGGCAATTCCGGACCGCATTCCACGCATCCGGCATCTTCGCAATATACGCAGTCAAAATAGGTTGGCGGTGTGCATACGTGTTTTGCATTAACCAACAATACGTCAACTATTTCGCCGTTTACTGTTATTGATAAGTTGATGTATTGCCACGAGCCACCATCCTTGTCAACATCTACTAGGTTGAAATAATCCAGCCAGCCTGTACCTTCTTGCCATACACGGCCTATTCTTAAAAAGTCTTCGGCGCAATAGCCGTTTTGGTCAAGGGCTTCAATGGTATCTGCCGCAGTAAGGTGAACAGGGGTGTTTACACCATTAAGCTGTGTCCACATACGGATTATTCCAAGGTCTGCTAAGTTTTGGTTTGGTCTTGAAGGACTGCCGCCTTCGCCGTTGTTAAAAATGTCGAAGCTAAATACAGGATATTCCGGGCATTCGCATGGATAAGCATTACAGTATTCACATAACTGCGGCCCATCATCGGCAAGTGCCACATCAAAGCTGTATAGCGCGGATACCATGTTAGCCGAAACCATAACATTACCCGGCGGTATTGCTGCAAAGCCAAGGCCATCTGTAACTGAAATTGTAAAACTTTCCTCTTCCACAGGTACTTCAAAGCTGAATGAACCATCTGCGTTTACAGGTATACGGCCTGTATTATCAAGCCAAAGTTCAACATTGCTAAGGTCGAACGCGGCAATTGAAAGCGGCCATGTTGGCATAAATGTTACGTTATATTCCATAGCCAATTCATGCCCAAGGCTTAATACATTACCTGTTATTGTTACATACTCGTCGCCTTCCGCAAAGTAGAATGTTTCATAAGTTAGGTCAATGCCCGGCTTTTCGTCGGTTACAACAAAGGTAAATTCTTGAAGCAAATCGTAGTCTTCGCCCGCACCGTGTACAACACGCACGAATAATGTGTATACGCCCGCATCAAGGATTGTGCCGTTTTCTATTACATACACGCCTGCAGGTAAACCTGCCGCTACACCAAAAGAACTACCGCCTTTTATGGCGCGTACAACACTGAAATAGTGCGTAAACGTACCCGGCGCAAGTATTGCACCGGAAAAGTGTATCGCATCACCGATACCGTAACCGTAAGGCGCGTAGTAGAACCTTACCGGTCTTGCCGGACCGTTGTTGGGGTCGGTAAAGCCAAATGCAAGGCTGGAGTAGTTAGAGCGGGTAATAATACCTGTATCATTGGGGAACCACCAGCCGGGTGAAGGTGCTGCAAACCTGAACGCTCTTGGGTCGGTTTCGTCGGCATTGGTTGGTGTGTTAACCCAGTTAGAGATTATCGGACGCCAAATTACATTGTTTGGATGCGGCTCTAGTGGTGCCGGAGGAACCGGAATGTCAAAATACGCGCCAAACGGTGTAGTCAATACTACATCGCCTTGGGTAAAGGTCAAGTAGCCCTGGGCAAAACCGCGGTTTGCTACATTTCCGTCATGAGTTAAGCGCACGGCAAACATATGGCCTGTAATTTCTTGAATTTCAACTGTTACACCTGTTACTGTGTGGTCCAACGGCGGGCCCCACAATTGCCAGTTGCCATCGGGCGGAGCAAGCTGTTGTGTAGGCATAAGCAGGCTGTAGTCAACTGTCCAGCGGCTGCCGACAGTACTGTTGCGGATTGTAACAGGAATTACTACTGTGCTTGCAGGTTCGCCGTACTCCATGCTTACACGGCCAAAACTTAGGGAAGACATGTCTTGGTACGACCAGCCGCCTTCGAAGCCTATTACTTCGCCTGTGTCAGGTGCGCCCCAACCGGAGGTATCCGGCGCGAACGGAACCGCATGCCTGGTAGTGATAAAGCTTCTTTCTGTCAGTGCCCTTATCGGGTCTATAAAGCCCGCGCCTACTTGCAATACGCTGTATTGGCCTTCGTAACCGGTAAGAGGACGGGCAGTGCTCATCATACGAGAGCGGATTTCTAACGGATTGGCATTTGGGAATTGCTGCAGCATAAGGGCCGCAATACCCGCAACAGCAGGAGCAGACATAGAAGTACCGCCCATTAGTGTGTAATGGCCGCCATCAATTAGGGTCGGGTGTTGGATGTTGTTGGCCGATAAAACGTTTACGCCCGGGCCAACAATATCCGGTTTAATGTGCATTGCCGCCGGATGGTCTTGGATGTTTAGCGGGCCAAGCGGGCCAACAGAAGAGAAACTTGCCAAAACATCCGGGGAAGAAAGAGTAATAACCGTACCAAAATTTATTGTACCTGTAAGACCGGGAACCGGAGGAGGCGTTGGCGGGCCAATATAATTAAGGCCTGCTTCCCTGCGCAATGAATACGCGGGTATTGGCTGGTTGGGGTTATTTAAAACAGTACCGATTAGGTGGCTGTTATCAGCTGTATTATTTACAACTACCAAAGCAACAGCGTTAAGTTCGTGGGCCATGTCCATCATGGTTACAAACTCGCCGCCGCCGCGGTTAATTATGGCAACACGGCCTGAAAGGTCGCCGCCGTCAAGATGGTTTTCTGCAATTTCTTGTACGAACGCCGGGAATGCAGGGTTTGTTCTGCCCCCCGGGGGAAGGGTGAGCATACCAAACCAGACATAGTCGTAGTCGCCGTCCATATCTTCCGGAGACCAGCCGTCGCGGGCCATACCCACCAGGTTAATATCTGTCGGGTTGCCGTTTACTTCGGAACCTTCCGAGCCAAGTGTATGTCTGCCACCGGCTTCACCTGCGGCAACGGAAATACCCAGCGCGGCTGCAGCTGCACCGCCTGATAACGAATACCAGCCGCCTCTAAGCGGCATACGGGGGCCTGCACCGGCCAATGCGTCATTTCCTGCAGCACCGGAAGACACCATACCTGCCATTGACGCAATGTTAATTGAAAAGGTCAGGGCCTGGAATGGGCTGTTTACGCGGTTTTGTATTGATAGATTAATTACATCCAACCCAAGATAATAGGCGTATTCAACAGCGCGTGTTACAGAGTTAGCGGGCTGAATACCGCCGGGGGCCGCACTAAGAACCCTAAACCCATATAGTTGAATGTCGGGAGCCATAGCTACGATTGTACCCGCTACGTGAGTACCGTGGTTAGTATGGCCGCCATGGTTGTTTTCCATAGGGCTCGTGCCGCGTCCTGTTTCACGGTTGGCGGCTGCCGGCTCTACCATAAAGTTTCCACCCCGCAGGGTGTAGTAACCAAGACCCGGGGTGTATCTGTCCGTCGGGACAAGATATTGTGCAAATACAGGGTGACGGTAGTCAATACCGGTATCAAGAACACCAACCCTAATACCTGCCCCGGTTAACCCAAGTGTTTCATGAATGTAAGGGATGTCAAAAAGCTCTTTCGCGCCAAGGTTAAACTCCGGATGCGGCACATAAGGGCCTGCTTCAACAGGGTCTGTAACGTTTATAGTTAGCGTAACTTCTGCGGTAACAAGCTCGGTCCCATCAAAGAATACAGCCGCCATAGCCACAGAGTATAAGCCTACAGGCGCGTAATATCCATTTTCGCAAAATGCTTGAATATAAACCGGAATGTGGCCGTAATTGCCGCCGTTTGCAACCACTGTATTGCTATGCTCTACAGTAATGTAGTTAATGCTGCTTGCATTTGAAAGAATCAATGCACCGACAGGTATATTTATAGTTCCAATCCCGGCTCCAACAGATTCGCCCTGCGGTATATAGAACGGATCGGGGGTAACAATAACAGGATAGGAAGATTCGGCCTGAACAGCTTCAGCCACATATGCTAACGGCAGACGCTCCCTGGCCATCCATTGCTCTTCGCTCATATTGCTAAGCTCGTATGCTGTGAAGTATACGAATGACGGTGTTACGGCAAAGACTTCCGGCAAGGCGGCAATCGTTTCTACCATAGACGCAGGTACATTCAAGAACACGCCGTTAAACAGCATGTAATGATAACCCACAACCTCTATCGGAGCTGTACCGAAAGGAACGGGCAATACCCCAAGCTGGCTGCTAAATGCGTCATGGGCGGCCAGTGCGTCACTGACAAACATTTGGTCCGCATTACGGCCCATACGTGTCCGTGGGTTTGCCGCTTCTTCGATAAGACGCAAGGCTACCGCCGGTGGCGTACGGAACATTACCGTAATTCCAATAATTTCATTATTATAGCCTTCTATGCAGTATGGGCCTTCAAAGCCCACCATACCTACAGGCGGTTCATTTAAAGTAGATAAAAGAAAATCTATTTCTTCATCTTGTACCATACTTTCCAACTGTACCGGCACAGTCGCAGAACGATCCACAACTGAATCCAGTTGGGCATATTCACCGACAGGTGCAGCCAATACAGGCATTGCAAACGACGTTATGGCCATGACAATGGCTACCATAACAGCAATAAATTTTGAACTTCGTCTCATTACTTCCACCTTTTCTTTTAAAAGCCCCCCTGATATCACATTGAAACAGTGATATCAGGGGGTGAATTATAAATTGCTATATAATCAAATTTACTACCGGTGTTGCCGGTGCGTCATTACGGATAAAGTCTTTCGCTTCTTTCCGTCACGTAGCTTTCGGTAAGATAAACTGTTGGATCATATAGTGCTTCCTCGTACAAATCTGAATCATACGGTGTTTCTTCGTACAATTCAATAGGCTCTTCATACGATGGGACATACAATGAGTTAACAAGCAGTACACTAACGGTTTCGCCGTTCACAGTTATCGAGAAGTTGATATGCTGCCATGCGCCGCCGTCTTTTCTAACATCTATTAGGTTGAAATAGTTTAACCAACCTGCACCGTCTTGCCATAAGCGGCCTACTCTTACAAAATATCTGGCACAATTGCCATCTTGGTCGAGGGCTGCAATTGTATCTTGTGCAGCAAGGTATATATTGGTGTTTATACCTTCAAGCTGTGTCCACATACGGATTAGTCCTGCTGCAGCAAGGCTGGCGTTTGGTCTGCTTGGGCTGCCGCCTTCACCGTTGTTAAAGATGTCGAAGCCAAATGCAGTCACTATCGGGCACTCGCACGGATAAGCTTCGCAATACTCGCATAGGTTAGGGCCTTGAAGTTCTACACTAAAGCTGTAGAAATAAGACAACATGTTGGACGCAGGGTTCGCACTCCAGCCAAGTATCATGTTACCAAACATAATCGGAAGTATTACTTGACCAACGCCGTCAATTACGCGTAAGTCGTAGTCTGCTTCCTCGGCGTATAGCTCGAAGCTGAATGTGCCGTCTGCATTTACAGGTACAACAACGGTACCGGCATCAGAGATAAGTTGCAGTTGTACACGGGTATAGTCAAATGGTGCGTCAATTGTACCTGCAACAGGCCTGAACAGTACGTTGTGTTCCATGGCCAAATCATGACCAAGGCTGCTTACGCGACCGGTTACGGTTACATACTCGTCTTCTTCTTCGAAGTAGAATGTTTCGTTTTCAAGTTCAATTGTCGGCCTTTCGTCTGTTACAACAAAGGTAAACGGCTGAACTAGGTCGTACTCTTCGCCTGCGCCGTGAACTGCACGAACAAACAACGTGTAAACACCCGGTGCAAGAACTGTTGCATCGCCTTCGTTCCATTCCCAAATAACATGGATACCTTGTGCCTGATTAATTGTATCGGTCATACCGCCTTTTATAGAACGCACAACATTTACATAAGTTGTAAACGCGCCCGGTGCAAGCGGTGCGGCATTGCCAAAATGGGTTGCATCGGCAATGTCGTAGCCATAAGGTGCAAAGTAGAAGCGCAGCGGTCTTGCAGGGCCGTTATTCGGGTCGATAAAGCCAAAATCTAATGAAGAGAAGTTAGAGCGTGTAATAATACCTACATCTTCCGGGAAGAACCAGCCTGCGCCGGGATGAACCATGCTAAACGCTCTTGGGTCTGCTTCGCCATAGTTGTGAGGTGTTGTCATCCAGTTGGAAAGAATCGGACGCCAGATAACGCTGTTCGGGTTTGGCTCTAGCGGAACCGGAGGAACAGGAATGTTAAAGTACGCGCCAAACGGTGTGGTTATTACTGTGTCGCCTTGGGTAAAGGTTAAATAACCACCGGTAAAGCCACGGTTCTCTATATTTCCGTCATGGGTTAGATGAACGGCAAACATATGACCTGTAATTTGTTGAATTTCAACTGATACGCCTGTTACTGTGTGATCCAATGGCGGACCCCACAATTGCCAGTTACCGTCCGGCGGATGATGTTGACGTGTTGGTAATAACAAGCTGTAGCTAACATCCCAGCTACTGCCAACAGTACTGTTGCGAACTGTAACAGGAATTGTTACTGTTCTGGCAGGTACGCCATATTCCATGTCTACACGGCCAAAGCTGACAGAAGACATGTATTGATACGACCAGCCGCCTTCAAGACCGGAAACAACACCTGCATCCGGTGGGCCCCATCCGGAAGCATCCGGTGCAAATGGAACAGCGTGTTTAACTGTGATGAAGTTTCTTTCTGTAAGAGCTCTGATTGGGTCAATAAAGCCTGCGCCCACTTCCAATATACTGTATTGGCCTTCATAACCGGTAAGAGGACGGGCTGTACTCATAATACGAGAACGGATTTCTAATGGATTAGCATGTGGGAATTGTTCTAACATAAGTGCCACAATACCGGCTACGGCAGGTGCAGACATAGATGTTCCGCCCATCATAACGTATGGACGACCACCTACATTAGATGCGTGTTGTACATTGTTTGCAGACAGAATGCCAACGCCCGGTGCAATAATGTCAACAGCTATTTGCATGGTTGCCGCATGGTTGTTGTTGTCAATTGGGCCAAGCGGGCCTGCAGATGAGAATACTGCCAAAGTGTCCGGAGTTGGAGCTCTTTCAATAACACCAAAATTTACGGTTCCTCTTCCCGGAGGGTCAGGAGTTGGTGTTGGTGGGCCAAGAAGAGCTGCGCCATCTAACATACGTAAAGAGTATGCAGGTAGATGCTGTCCGTCATTGTTAAGAACGGTGCCGCTCAAATGAGAGTTATCGGCTTGGTTGTTTACAACGATTAGGGCAACTGCGCCAAGTTCGTGGGCCATATCCATCATGGTAACAAACTCGCCGCCGCCACGGTTTATAATGGCAACTTTGCCGTCAAGGTCGCCGCCGTCAAGCAATTCTCTTATTTCATTTATAAAGCCCGGGAATGCAGGATTTGTTCTGCCGCCGGCCGGAAGGGTTATCATTCCAAACCAAACGTAGTCATAATCACCGACCATATCTTCTTCTGTCCAACCGGCACCGGCTGCACCAACAAGATTGATTTCGGTAAGATTGTTGTTAATGTTCGCGCCTACAGATACACGTTGGTGACGGCCGCCGGCTTCGCCTGCGCCAACAGTTATACCAAGTGGGGAAGCAGAAGCTCCGCCGCCTGTAGAGAACCAACCGCCCCTGCCTGCTGCGCGCACAGTGCCGCCTGCAAGGTCGTTACCGGAAGAGTTTGTAGAAATTATACCGGCTAAATCCAATAGACCAATAGCATAAGCCGTAGCTTGCCATGGTGTATTCCATCTGTTGCCCAATGACAAGTTAACTACGTCAAGGTCTAAATAATAAGCGTATTCAAGCGCACGTATTACAGAGTTTGCAGGCTGCGTACCAACACCGCTTGCAAGAACTCTGAATGAGTAAAGCTGAATATCAGGTGCCATTGCAACAATTGTACCTGCTACGTGAGTACCGTGGTTGGTGTGTGTTGTGCCTAGGTTACCTTCCATACCACTTGTACCGCGGCCTGTTTCACGGCCTGCAATTATTGTAAAGTTGGCACCCGGAAGGGTGTAATAACCAAGACCCGGTGTGTACCTGTGGGTTGGAATTAGATAAGGAGCAAACACCGGATGACGGTAGTCAACACCTGTATCAAGAACACCCACTCTTACATTGCGGCCGGTAAGCCCCAGTGTTTCATGAATGTAAGGAATATTGAACAGGTCTTTCGCGCCTTCATTAAACTCCGGATGAGGCACGTATGGGCCTATTTCAGGAGGTTCAATAACGCTGATGACAAGAGTAAACTCTTCTGTAACAAGTGAAGCACCGTCAAAGAATACAACAGCCATAGAAGCCTCATGCTGCCCTACCGGAGCTTCGTATCCTTCGGTACAGAATGCGTTAACAGTAACTGTCAGTAACCCTGCCGCAGCAAGAGCACTTGGATATTCAAGGGTAATAGCGGAACCTGAATTATTCCAATTAGAAAGTACTAATGCGCCTGCAGGTGCATCTACTGGAATATCTAGTAATTGGCTTTCTCCTTGAATTACTTGAGCCAAAACAAGCCGCCAATATTCAGCAGGAGCATCCTCATAAACAGCTTCATAAGCAACAGGCAAACGCTCTCTGGCCATCCATTGCTCTTCGCTCATGTTGGCAAGTTCGTCCATTGAGAAATACACAACGGACGGCATAACTGCAAAAACTTCCGGCAAGGCGGCAATTGATTCAATCATAGATGCAGGAACATTCATGAACACACCGTTAAACAGCATGTAGTGAGAACCTACAACTTCAATGCCTTCACTTGCAAAAGGAACCGGTAAGCGTCCAAGTTGGTTAGCAAAAGCATCATGAGCTGCAAGTGCTTCACTAACAAACATTTGGTCTGCATTGCGTCCCATACGTACCCGTGGGTTTGCGGCTTCTTCTACAAGGCGCAAGGCTACTGCGGACGGTGTACGGAACATTACTGTTATGCCAACGGTTTCATTGGTATAACCGGCAATGCAATATGGGCCTTCGAAGCCCACCACACCTACAGGTGGTTCATTTAATGTGGAAAGGAGTAAATTTGTTTCGTCATCAAACGTGACACTTTCCATGTACAGGCTGGTTGACTCCGGGGTGCGATTTAATGTGCCGCGCTCCACTACTGCTAAGTTTTCCTCTGCATAGTCGGCAGGTGCGGCCATTACAGGCATCGCAAATGATGTTATGGTCATTACCATAGCCACCATCACGGCAAAAAACTTTCGAAACTTCTGATTTGTCTTACGTTCCATAGACTTTTCTCACCTCTCTGATTTTTATTTGTCACTTACCTCCCTAACAATACGCTCCTCCCTTTTTATAGTAGCCGCAATTTATTTAAAGGGCCATTCTTATGTACCCTAATTGCTTAAGTAAAGGCTGTTTTAAAGGACAATTTCGCTTTACGACCACCCCGCCCTCATTAATATATGTACTTCCACATGCTTCTGTACCGCACCGGAATATATGAATAAATATTCGTATAAATTTGAAAAAAACTACCACAACTTTCACATAGTAGTCAATGGCATATAATTTCTTCTTTTTCAAACGGATTCGCATTACTTGTTACATATTCCATATTATTACTTGTCATTCTTTGAAACTTTTACATTTTGTTTGTGCCGGTATATATTAATGGCCAAGTCAGCCTAAAGTTGTTACAAATTTTTGAAACACTTGCATTATATTTTCTCTGGAAGCATTTTTTGCGCAGAACCATTTCCGGCAGTAATTTTTAGAATAAAAAAATTCCCCTACACGAGAGGAATTTTATTTTGCTATAGGAAGCACGCTTTATATTTATCTGCCGGCAAACACAGCGTCAATCATTTCCTGCTGTTGCGGACGGAAAGCTTCTACAGCCTGGGAAACTGTCATGTACCCGTTACGGAAATAATGGGCAAATGACCCCAACACCCAGTAGTAGCCATAAATAACCATACCAATGTCTGTACTTACATGGTCACCTACATGAATTACACGCCAAACATCATCGTCTGTAAGCCATGCGGGTCTGGCATAGTCTAAAGCGGACATTGTTATAAGTTCCGGCTCGTCAACGGCCCAAGAGAATACTTCTTCCATTACACGTAGAATATCCTGTGGATTTTGTGTAGTTACAGGCATGGCATAACCGGAAGAAAACCCGTACATACGCACAAAACCGTTTTGACTGTTTGGGCCAAGCGGATACGGCACAAAAGCATACTCAAACGGAAGGTCGTCATATTGCAGCATCCAGGTGGCGGTCGTAAATAAAGCAGAACGCCCGTCCCTATAGGAAAATGTGTTTCTGCCCCAGTCACCCATTGGGTTGCCGGATGTTGAGTCGTAATACCAAACGTTGTATGTGTTAAAAATGTCAAATATAAATTCCAATGCTGTCAATGTGTTAGGGTCACCAAAACCATAGGTAAGCGTGTCCGGGTTTACCAAGTGTCCGTCATTGGCGGCAATAAGGTTTATCATAATATTGTGCGGCTGGCCGCTGATACCAAACTGGTCAATAGTTCCGTCACCGGTGGTGTCTCTTGTTGCCATAATCATAATTTCGCGCATGGCATCCCAAGTCCATTCCCCGGCATTAAATAAATCAACAGGATTTGGCGCGCCAATGGCATTGATAATGTCCAGGTTTACACCCATTCCCATGCCATGGACCATTGGTGATGTATCACTAAAATTCCATATCTCGCCGAACAGGGTATTCCGCGGCCTCATTACACGCTGGGCATTTAACATATCAGCATCAGAGGGCGCGAATGTACCGGCACTGTGAAGCAGGTCACCGTTAATTGCCGAGAAATTCTGGCCGCCTAACAGATACCAAATGTCTGCCAAACTGTCCCCTGCCAAAACAGATGACAGTAATGTGGGCGTTACTTCGCCTTGTGGAATTATAATGTAGTCAAAACTTACATTAAATTTATCTTCGACCCTGCGCAGGTTATCCCACTGCATTCTTTCTACCAAATAGTTTACAGCAGTTGCAGGGTCCGGCGGCTGGGAACCTGTTCCGCGGCCTCTCATTACATCCCACCAGGACGCAGACGTAATTACACGCCCTTCCAGATCCAACTCACGCTCGACAAATGTTTCAACCTCATCATCTGCAGGTGTAGGGTCTTCCGGTATATATGCCAAAATAGGCGGCGGTGCGGGCGGCTGATTATCTTCTAAGGCGGCATCAACAGCATCATTTCCGCCGCCGCAAGCAGCCAGACCCAAAAGGCCTATTGCCAATACAGCAACCGCAAATTTTCTTGAATTAAATAGAAACTCTTTCATACTCTCCTCCTGATTTAAAAAATTTGTTGGATTTACTGCCACACTAGGCTGACTAAGTACTGCACAACCACAGTAATAACAACATTGCAAATGCCTACGTAAATTAGCATGTAGGCTTTCTCGCGTTTTTTTGCTTTTGCCTCCAGGTGCATTGGGGCGTGAGTGGTGTGGTCCATAAGTGAGGTTTTTTTCAAATACACCGGCGCGGCAAAAACAATTATCCCCGCCATAATCAAAAATGCTCCCACAATAAGGTTGGCGGTAAAAATGTAAGCGGGCCAAAAGCGACCGTGCGTGAAGAATGCATAAATCACGCTAACGGCCGCTGTTGCCAACACAAATGCGGCAGATGTCCGCAAAATTTTAAACGGTTTCATTCTTCTTACATAAATGACAAGCAACAAGCCTACCGGGTGAAATTTCTACAAGTTCCGGGTCTATGTCTTTGCACTTGTCTTTCCGCGCAAAGCATCTGCCGTAAAAACGACAGCCCGGCGGCGGGCTTATGGGGCTTGGCACATCGCCTTCTAAAATTATGCGTTCGCGCTTTATTTCCGGGTCGGGGACAGGAATGGCTGAAAGCAATGCCTTGGTATAGGGGTGAAGCGGGTCCGCAAAAATAGACTTATAGTCTGACATTTCTACTATTTTGCCAAGATACATAACAGCAATATTGTTACTCATGTGCTTGATTACGCCCAAGTCGTGGGAAATGAACAGATATGTCAGCCCAAACTCTTTTTGCAAATCTTCCATTAGGTTAAGAATTTGTGCCTGAATGGAAACGTCCAATGCCGACACGGGCTCATCTTGCACGATAAATTGCGGGTTTAGTGCCAGTGCACGGGCAATGCCTATGCGCTGGCGGCGGCCCCCGTCAAGCTCATGAGGATACACATTTTCCAATGCTTCTGCCAGGCCAACAGTATCCATAAGTTGGCGTACACGCTTTATACGACCATGCTTATTCCCTTCTTTTTTATTGATGATAAGCGGCTCTGCAATAATTTCGGATACACTCATACGCGGGTTAAGAGACGCAAAAGGGTCTTGGAAAACGAATTGCGCATTTTCACGGAACTTTCGCATTTGCTGTTTCTTAAATTTCAACACATTTTCGCCTTCAAACAAAACTTCGCCATCGGTTGCTTCAATCAACCTTAGTACAACGCGCCCGGTGGTAGATTTACCGCAGCCGCTTTCACCTACAAGCCCTAAAGTTTCGCCCTTGTTAATCTTAAAATCAATACCGTCTACAGCATGTAAAGGGCCGCGTTTTGTCTTAAAATACTTTTTCAAATTTTTAACTTCCAGTAACACAGACATACTGTCACACCCCTTCTTTTTTATGCTCTGCTTCAAACAGCAGACAGCGTACAAAATGCTCTGGGGCAACCTCTGTATTACGTGGTGCAGCCAGAGAACACCGGGGCATTACGTTGTCGCACCTGGGGTGGAAAGGGCAGCCGGGCGGCAGGTTCATTGGGTCCGGCATTATGCCCTTAATGGGGACAAGACGCTCTTCGTCCTTTTTGATGTCCGGAAGCGAATTAAACAGCCCGATTGTATACGGGTGCTTGGGGTTTTTGAACAGCTCAAATTTATCGGCTGTTTCCACAACACTGCCCGCATACATTATGGCCACTTTATCACATATTTCTGCCACTATGCCCAAGTCGTGGGTAATCATTATCATGGAGGTATTAAATTCGACTTTTAGCTGCTTCATAAGTTCCAAAACCTGAGCCTGAATAGTAACGTCAAGTGCAGTTGTAGGCTCGTCTGCTATAAGAAGGATAGGGTTGCAGGCCAACGCAATTGCAATGCCAACCCGCTGGCGCATTCCGCCGGAAAACTGATGCGGATACTCCCGGGCCCGCTCTTTGCGTATACCCACCTTCTCTAACATATCTTCGGCCTTTTCCATTGCTTTTTGCGCCGTTACGTTTTCGTGCAAAAGTACAACCTCTGCAATTTGATCACGAACAGGAATAACAGGGTTGAGACTTGTCATAGGGTCTTGGAAAATCATAGATATTTTACTGCCCCTGACCTTGCGCATTTCTGCTTCGCTAATATCCAGCAAGTTGCGTCCTTCAAACTCGATTTTGCCGTCTACAACAAGGCCCGGCGGACTTTGTACAAGGCGCATTATCCCAAGTGCCGTGGTGGTTTTGCCTGCCCCTGTCTCACCTACAAGACCAATGGTTTCGCCGGGTTTAAGCGAGAAGTTCAAATCATTTACGGCATGAACCGTGCCTTCTTCGATAAAAAAATGTATGCTTAAATTATTGATGTCCAGTAGCTTTTCATTATCGTTTGCCATAGTTACTGCCCCTTCGCTTCGTTGTTTTTTGCCGCTTGTTTTGCAAGCAAGATACGCCTGAAACGCTTTTTAGAGAAACCGCCGGAGCGTAATTTCGGGTCTAAAGCATCGCGCAGGCCGTCGCCCATCATATTAAGGGCAAAAACTATCAAGGCAATCATAAGGCCCGGAAACAGCGTAAGATGCCAGTATCCCGCAAGCATACGAACGCGTCCGTCAGACAGCATTGCCCCCCATTCCGGGGTAGGAGCATTAAGGCCAAGTCCAATGAACGAAAGCCCTGCAGCAGCCATAACCGCACCTGCCATACCCATAGAGGCTTCTACGATTATAGGTGCCATGCAGTTTGGCAGTATGTGCCGCCTTATTATACGAAAATCGCTTGCGCCCGCAGCCCGTGCAGCTTCTACAAATTCCTGGCCTTTTATGGCCAAAACCTGCGCCCGCACGGTACGGGCATAAATGGGTATCGCCCCTATACCAACGGCAATCATAACATTGTGCATACCCCCGCCGCCCATAGCTGCAGCAATTGCAATCGCAAGCAGTATGTTTGGTACCGCCAGCAAAATATCGATAAACCTCATTATTATGTTGTCCGAAATACCGCCGTAAAAGCCTGAAATGGCCCCAAGGGGTATTCCAACAAATATGCCTATGGCAACTACAACAAAGCCGACAGATAAAGAAATTCTGGAACCGTGTATAATGCGTGCGAATACATCACGGCCAAGGTCGTCGGTACCAAACCAGTTTTCGCGGCTGGGGAATTGACGGACATTGCCCCAATCTTGCAAATTATAGCCGGGGTGCATGTCTGTGCCCGGTGCTATTACGTCTGCAAATATGGCCACCGCAAACAATAAAAGTATTATGACTAGACCTGTCATAGCAAGCGGGTTTTTCTTAAAACGCTTCCAAATTTCTGCAAATTGGCTGCGCTTCTTTCTTGGCTTAATTTCCATGCTTATCCCCCCTATCTATATTGCGAACGAATTCGCGGGTCTATAAAAGCATACAGTATGTCCACAAACAGATTGACAAAGCTAAAAGATACGGCAATAAGCAGAACACCGCCTATGGCTATAGGCCAATCTCTTAGGAAAAACGCACTTACCATAAATGCGCCCAGGCCCGGTATTGCAAAAATTGTTTCTGTAAGTACGGCACCGCCCAACAAAAATCCAAAACTAAGCCCTGCTGTGGTAGTTACGGGTATCAGCGCGTTTTTTAGTGCGTGACGGAAAATGACTTTCTGTTCCGTTTG
>WQTQ01000215.1 GCA_009786175.1 Bacillota bacterium
GACGAGCCAATGGCGGCTGCAATTGGTGCGGGCCTGCCGGTTCACGAACCCACGGGAAACATGGTTGTAGATATTGGCGGCGGTACAAGTGAAATTGCAGTAATCTCTTTGTGCGGCATTGTTACCAGTAAATCATTGCGTATTGCGGGTGACGAATTCGACAGCCAAATTGTCAGCTATGTAAGACGTGAATTTGGGTTGGCAATTGGTGACCGTACCGCAGAGGACATAAAGTTGACACTTGGCTGTGCATACGGCGCAAGTGCACAAGTGACTATGCAAGTACGCGGGCGGGACTTGGTTTCCGGCTTGCCCCGCGTAATAACTCTGTCAGAACTGGAGAGCCAGCAGGCTTTAGCAGAGTCCATAGATAAAATAATTGACGCTGTTAAATTTACATTGGAAAAAACACCGCCCGAACTTGCAAGCGACATTATTGAAGCAGGGATTGTTCTTGTGGGCGGCGGTGCGCAATTAAAAGGCCTGGACAAACTTATTTCTATTGAAACAGGGATAAGTGTACGTGTAGCCAATGATCCATTAAATTGTGTTGTTATGGGCACAGGGATGGTTTTAGAGCATTATAACCAATTACGCAATGTACTGACTACCAGTGTCAGGTCTAAGGGTTGATATATTCATGATTGAACTTTTCGAACGTCACAGGCGCATCTTTCTTTTAACGGGAATTATCATATGCATCGGGGCTGTTATATTGACAGTAAACCCTTCGGTAGCCTCGTCCGGGTCCAATTTTCTTCAGCGCGGGCTGTCTTATATTATCGCGCCTATGCAACGTGGTGCAAGCGCGGCAATCTCATGGATACGCGGGAACTTTTCCGCCATGACAGACAACCAGCAACTTTTGCAGCAAATTCGTACTTTACAAGAGGAAAACAATATTCTTAGGGTCGAAAACGATATGTACCGGCTTGCCGCAGAAGAGATTGACGAGCTAATCGCATTGTTAGAAATAAGGCGGCAATACGATAACTTGCCAATGATAGGTGCCAGAGTCATAGGTGCCGATATTATTGACTGGTATCATCGTTTCACAGTAGACAGGGGTACAAATGACGGCATTGCAAACAACATGGCCGTTATCGGGGACGGCGGCCTTCTTGGTGTAATTAGGCGGGCAGACCCGGGGCGTTCGCACTTTATTTCTGTTATTGACAGCGGGTTTTCTGTTGCGGTAATGAGCACGCGTACAGGTGACATAGGTATGGCAAGCGGAAACCTACAGCTAATGCAGCAAAACCGAATGCGTATGGACCGTATAGAAGCCACGGCGCAAATAATGCCCGGGGACGAACTGCGTACATCAATCCACAGTTCCATTTTTCCGCCCGGTATTTTGGTTGGCACGGTGGAAAGTATTCACCCAAACCCCGACGGTCACACCCGCCATGCGATAATACGCCCCGCCGCAAGCTTGGACAATATAGAAATGGTTTTAATTGTGACAGAAGTTTTTGGCGACGCAACTGCCACGCGGGATGATTTTATTGCGTTAGATAACTAGATTGTGCCGGAGGGTATAAGATAATGCGCATACTTGTAATTACGGTACTGGTTATAATAAATTTTGTTTTGCAATCCACTCTCTTCCCCCACATAGCCATCATGGGAGTAACCCCGGATACGGCATTGATACTTATTGTAAGCTACGCCATTTTGCGTGGTGACATTGAGGGCGCGTTGTTCGGTATGTTTACCGGATTTGTGCAAGACCTTTCCGGTGGATTATTTGTTGGGTTGTTTGCTTTACTTGGGTTTATCACAGGATATATTTGCGGCAAACCATTCAAGGATTTTTTCAAAGATAACTACTTTCTGCCATTTGCAATTTTAGTTATTATAAGTTTGGTTTACCAGTTCGTGCTGTACATCACGACAATAATGTTTACCGGGCAAATGGAATTTTTATTGTATGCCCGCACAATCATATTACCAAAAACCATTTATACGGCATCACTTTCTATTCCGCTATACAGCCTTTTGCACTATATAAACGCAAGATTGGAACGACATGAAGAAAAGTTTTCCGGCATATTTAAGAAATCGGATGGAGACGAAAAGTAATGAGATTCAGCATGAAAGATGTGGCGCGCGACGTCGGTAAAGCAATTTATCATTTTATTACACACCGTTTACTGTGGCTTTTTGTTATTACAGCGGTGCTGTTTTATATTTTATTTGTCGAACTTTTTAGGCTGCAAATTATAGAAGCGGATATTTTTCGTCGCGAAGCACCGGCCCGTACCGGGGAGGTGTCCCGTCCTTTACCCGCTTTACGCGGTACAATTTATGACAGACACGGCCGTCCCCTTGCGGTAAACGAGCTGAGCTTTGTAGTAAAAATGGACCCAAGTGTACGGATATCCAACGAAGCACTTTTGGAACTGGCACTTTTATTCGAACGAAACGAGGAAGACTATGCAGACAGTTTTCCAATATCCCGGGAAGAGCCTTTCGAGTTTACCATAGACGGTTCTACAGAAGAGCAAATTCGCAGGCGGGAACAGCACTGGAAACGCGAAATGGCAATACAGGATTGGCAATACGCAACCGCGGAAGAGTCCTGGCACATTCTACGCCGCCAATTTGATATCGACCCGGAACTTTCTAATGCAGACGCCCGCCGTATTCTTAACTTCCGCGCCAAAATTTTCGAGCGGCGTTTCCTTGGCTGGGCAGCAGCTTACGAACCTACGCCCATTGTATTTGCTTACAATGTTTCACCAATTACAATTGCCGCCATAGAAGAGCAAAACCACTTTTTTTCTGGCTTGTTTATAGATATACAAACAAAGCGTGTTTACCCTGCCGGGCGGTATGTATCCCATATGATTGGATATTTACGCCCAATTACCGCACAGCAGCTTGAACAAAACGAACACCTCGGTTATACTGCACAGGACTTGTTTGGCCGGGCAGGGCTGGAACTTTCCATGGAGCATTCCCTTAGGGGTACACCGGGGCGGGAGCGTTTTGAAATAAACGCCGCGGGCCGCAGGATTAGCGCACCGGAGCGTTATGTAGAACCGCAGCCCGGCGACAGGATTTTTTTAACTATTGACCTGGAATTGCAAATGGCGGCATTTCACGTGCTGGAAAACGCCCTTAGTGAAGCAATTATCGGACGGCTGACCCAACGCCCCAGAAACGATCCGGAAACCATAACAATTCAAGATGTATTTATTTCATTTGTACAGGCACATAATTTGGATATACGCGCGGTATTAGATGCCGAACCGGGTTGCTATGCCTATCCTATGCGGGAATACATTTTGGCCCGCTTCCCCGACGCAACGGCCCATACCCTTGCCAACCGCCAAAGGATACAAAGTATGATAGCCGAAGGAATAGAGCGGCGGCGGATAAGCCCCGCAAAAATGCTGCTGACACTCCTTGGCACAGGTCAAATAACAGACCCGTGCGGCACGGTTGCCGCAAGGCTTGTATCACAGCCCGGCACAGCCCAGGACATTCTTATAGAAAAAATCCGCGCAAGAGAGCTTACGCCCCAACTGCTTAATGTTGACCCGGCGACAGGTTCATTAATAATTACATGCATACACACAGGTGCTGTACTGGCAGCGGTAACATATCCGACTTTTGATAACAACCGCCTTGTAAATAACTTTGACAACGAATATTTTTTCCATATAAACACACTTGACCCAACACACCCAATGATTAACCGCCCTTTCAGGGAATCCCGCGCACCCGGCTCTTCATTTAAAATGTTTACAGCTGCCGCCGCGCTGGAAGAAGGGGTTATTGGCCCCACAAGCCGCATCCATACCCGCGGTGTCTTTACCGCAGCAGGAAACCCAACTGTTCGCACATGGAACCGCCAGGGTTTTGGCAGTATAAACGTAATGCAGGCAATTGCCGTAAGCTGCAATTACTTTTTTGCAGAGGCTGCATTTCGCCTGGGTGGGCGCGGGGCTTCAACCCAGCAAACCCTACAGGGCATCGAAATTTTGAACAGATACATGGAGTTTTTTGGGCTGAACGGCCATACCGGGGTCGAGATTGGGGACCATCCCATAGAGCTGCGCCTAAGGGGCCACGAAGGTAACACAATGGCCTCCCCGGAGTTACAACGCTTTTTGTATTTAGAGAGAAGCCCGTTTGCCCCTGCAAGTTCGGTAGTTTGGACTGCCGGCCAAACTTCTCAGGTTTCTATAGGCCAAGGGATTAATGACTACACCGCGGCACAAATGGTACGTGGCATGGCAGCAATCGCGAATAGGGGCGTAAATTATTACTTACACCTTGTTGGCCATCGGGAAGACTTTAACGGGAATGTCACCTACCGGACACAGCCCACTTATACACAAACAGATTTAGAATTTTCGGATTCTACATGGACTGCAATAATTGAAGGGATGCGATTGGTTACAGAACCCGGCGCAAGGGGAACAGCAGTTGGTGCTTTTGAACGCTTGCGCCCGTATATACGGGTTGCAGGGAAAACAGGTACGGCAGAACATGGCACAACCAGGCTCTTCCACTCTACATTTGGCGCGTTTGCCCCTTACGAAAGCCCGGAAATCGCTATTTTTGTGGCAATACCATTCGGCATTACAAACGCATACAGGCAAATAGCGGCGCAAATTTCGCGGGATACAATTCCAATTGCACTTGGCCTGCACAACCAACCGGAACACCCCGAACCACTTAATACCTTAAGAAGATAAAGCGGCGATATATCCTAATCAAAAAGTCCCATAAGGAGGAATTTATTAATGCCTGACAAACAGACAGTCATTATCAAAAGTCAAGGCGACAGTATAAATATCATGCTGGACGACGGTGTCGATTTTGAATTAATTTCACAAACGCTTCGCAAGAAAGTTTCCGATGCAAAGCAGTTTTTTGAAGGGGCAACCGCAAACGTAGCTTTTAAAGGACGCGATTTGTCCAAGCAAGAGGAAAGGCAGCTTTTAAACATTATAACTACAGAAACAACAATGAATGCGACTCTTGTAGAGTATCAGGAACCGCCACCAATATCGCCGCAGGCCACTGCCAAGCCTGCCGACACTATAATTGCAAAAAGTCCCAAGTTTACTACGGTCGTACCTTCCGGCATGAGCCACATCGAAAGCAATACGGTTTATTATCACGGTGGGCTTAGATCCGGGCAATCTATAAAATTTGGCGGGTCCGTTGTTGTTCTTGGAGATATGAACCCGGGCAGCGAAGTTATAGCCGAGGGAAATGTTATTGTGCTTGGTTCTTTAAAAGGTATGGCACATGCCGGGGTATTGGGTGACAGTAATTGTTTCGTATCCGCCTTGGCTCTGCAGCCAACACAGTTACGTATCGCCCATTTAATCACATATGTACCGCCGCCGCAAAAAGGCAAAAAAGAACCGCCAAAAGCATCAATTGCTTATGTAAAAGACGGGCAAGTTTTTATAGGACCATTATAATACAAGGGAGATATTAAGTTTATGAGCGAAGTGTATGTAATTACATCCGGTAAAGGTGGAGTAGGTAAAACCACTACTTCCGCCAACCTAGGGGCAGGACTTGCCCTGCAAGGCAAGAAAGTTGTATTGGTAGACGCCGACATAGGCCTTAGAAATTTAGACGTTGTAATGGGGCTGGAAAACCGCATTGTGTACGACATTATTGACGTTATCGAAGGCAACTGCCGCCTAAAACAAGCTTTAATTAAGGACAAACGTTACCCCACATTGTTCCTTCTTCCGGCAGCACAGACAAAAGACAAAGACGCCGTAAACCCAGAGCAAATGAAAAAGCTCTGCGACCATCTGCGGGAAGAATTTGATTACGTTTTACTAGACTGCCCGGCAGGCATCGAGCAAGGTTTTAAAAACGCCATTGCAGGGGCAGATAAGGCAATTGTTGTTACAAACCCGGAAATTTCTGCTGTCCGTGACGCAGACAGGATTGTAGGTATGCTGGAAGCGTCGGAAGTGCGTAATCCTCTGCTTATATTAAACCGCATTAAACCGGAAATGGTAAAGCGGGGCGACATGATGGCCATGGAAGATGTGACCGAACTTTTGGCAATAGATGTACTTGGCGTTGTCCCCGATGATGAATCGATTGTTGTATCCACCAACAGGGGCGAGCCCTGTGTAGCCGACGAGAAATCTCGCGCGGGCCAAGCGTTTAGAGACATTGTTAAGCGCATGTTGGGTGAATCCGTTCCGCTAATGGATTTAGATGCAAACAAAGGCGTATTTTCAAAACTTAAAAAGTTCTTTTTCGATTCATAAGGTGGAGGTGTAGATATGAATATAAATTTGAATTGGTTCAAAGAGCTGTTCTCCCCAAAAAATTCATCGAAAGACATTGCAAAAGACAGATTGCGCATGGTACTGATGCATGACAGGGTAAATTGCTCTCCGGATTTATTGGAAATGATAAAAAATGATATTTTGGCGGTTTTGGCAAAATATGTAGACATCGGCGATATGGATTTAGATATGCAAATATCACAGGAAATGTCCGACACTAACGAACCCGTATCTGTACTGTGCGCAAACATCCCCATCAAAAACATGAGAAAGCCCAAGTAAGTAGATGTCTAGTCTAAAAGACATATTAAAAGCTTACGATTATTTGCTTGCTGTGGCGGTTATTGCCATTGGTGTCTTTGGTATTTTTATGATTTACGCCTTTGGCAACGGTTACGGCACTCCCATCTCAGTCAATGCGGTGTTTGGCGGGTTATGGACACGCCAGCGCATATATATTATCAGCGGTACGGTTCTTATGATTATCTTCTCTTTCATAGACTACCGTTTTATTACACGATTCTACTTGTACATTTATGGGTTTATGATGGCACTCTTAATTGTAGTAATGATAATTGGCGCAGATGACGGCACCAATGTTGCACGTTGGATACGAATCCCTATCCCGGGTCTTGGGGACATAAGTATGCAACCTTCGGAATTTGCTAAACTGTTTATGATTTTATTTTTGGCAAAATTTTTTGACATAAAAAAAGAGACATTCAATCATGTTTTATGGTTGGGGCTTGTGCTTATTCTTATTGTTGTTCCGGTATTTTTTGTTATGCGTCAGCCTTCGTTATCCGCCTCGCTGGTTGTCTTATCTCTTTCGATAACAATCTTGTTTGTTGCCGGGCTGTATTACCGCACAATCTTAATTGGGCTTGTGCTTATGGCACCCGTTGCAATAATGACATGGCTTGACTTACAGCGGGCCGAGCCGCTATTTCTAACAGAAATTTTGGGCGAATTCCAATGGCGGCGTATCGAAACCTGGCGCAACCCCGTACTTGGCTGCGATCATTTTATGCAGACACAGCAATCGTTGTATGCTATAAGTTCCGGCGGGTTAACCGGCAGAGGGTTTTTGAATAACTCTCATGTAATACACGGCCACAACGATTTTATCTTTTCTCTTGTGGCCAACCAGTTTGGCTTTGTTGGCGGGGCAATTGTACTGGGGGCTATGGCTTTTATAATTGCACGATGCATTTTAATTGCGCTGCGGGCCGCAGACATGGAAGGCCGCCTTATCGCGGCAGGTGTGGCGGGTATGCTTATTTTTGAATCATTTGTACACGTAAGCGTTACCACAAACTTTTTACCCAATACAGGAATGCCCTTTCCATTCTTGTCATTTGGCGGTTCTATGATATGGGTACACATGATGGCAATTGGAATTGTGCTGAATGTCGGACTACCTCGCAAAAAAACAATGTTTAACGACGAAAATTAATGTTTGCTATAATTGCCATATAGTATTAAAATGCTTATAGGAGTTTATATATGCTCTAGGAAATTAGCCCATTGAATTTATACAAAGGTGGATGTATTATGAACATTGCGTTAATAGCACACGACAACAAAAAGAAACTTATGGAAAATTTGTGTATAGCCTATAGGCACATCTTAGGCAAGCATAAAATTTTTGCTACGGGCACAACAGGTCAATTGCTGGAAGACTCTACAAATCTACAAGTCAATAAGTATCTTGCAGGCCACCTGGGCGGCGAGCAGCAGTTAAGTGCGCAAGTTGCTTTAAATGATATAGACCTTGTTATTTTCCTGCGCGATCCTTTAAGCCCAAAACATTATGAACCGGACATCGGCTCACTATTGCGTCTTTGCGATGTTCATAATATACCTGTTGCCAGCAACCTGGCCACAGCAGAGACTCTTTTACTGGCCCTTGACCGCGGCGATTTAGACTGGCGGCTAAATTTAAGAAGATAGTATTTTTTATCTTTACCATAGCCCATAAGATGTGTTATACTTATGGGCGTAACATTTTTGCAACTTTACTTCTTAACAGAAAGGATGGTGAAATGATGAAAGCGGCTATCCATCCGAAATATTATGATGCACAAGTACGATGCAACTGCGGCAATGAGTTTGTAGCGGGTTCTACACAGGAAAAAATTACTGTAGAAGTTTGCGGCAAATGCCATCCTTATTACACGGGCAGTCAAAAACTTCTTATCGAAGCCGGTGGACGTGTAGAGCGGTTTAAGAAAAAATATAATCGCGACTAATAATTTTGCATTTTATGTAAAAACCCTGCTGCTGCAGGGTTTTTTTGTGTACATATACCGTTTTCGTATTCCTTACTTAATGGGCTTACCGGCATTTACTGCGATAACTGCTGACCTGTTTGCACTGTCCCACTCTACTTCTGCATCAAATGCATACATTACAAAGCGTAATGGTATAAATACCCTATCGTCAACTATTATGACAGAACCCATACCGTCTGGCAGCATTTCGTCTGCAGGTACTGTAAGTGTGCCTGATGGCAGGTGTACCAATGCAGAACGCGTGGCACTGTCCCAATCTACTTCCACACCTAAAGCTTCTGCAAATGTACGTAGTGGAATCATCATACGGTCTGTTGCAACATCAATAAACGGCTCACCAACACTTATGCGCACTTGGTCGTTCAGCAAATATTCTATGCGCCCTTCTGTAAATATTAGAATTAATACGATTGGCTCGTCTGTTGCATATTCGTAAACTTCTGTCGCTTCATACGGGGCAGACTCATACTTTTCGTACAATACCTCTGTATCTGCTACTACCTGCGGCCGACGCGGTCTCCATGGAATAGGTGGCTGTGGTGCCACCTCCGGCAAAACAATTTGTATTGACGGCAGTGGTATCGGCGGAAATACTGTTATTGGCGGTTGAGGATGTATCGGCGGCGGTGGCACTTCTATTGCCTTCCATACAGCTGCTGCCTCCACATCTGCTGCAGGCATGGCGAAGGTATTACCTTCTATTCTTACATCATTAACTGTCCAGTAGTAGAACTCGTAGCCTGCCGGTGGTGTATCCGGGGTTAAGGTTACCAACACGCCTTCTGCTGCAGTACCTGAAGGCGAGGCTGTACCGCCTGTTACGGTTATTGAAAAGAGTACCGGAACTGCCTCTTCTGCTGTTAAGTCAACATTTACGGTTATTGTTGCCTCTGTACCGCCACGTAGAACAGTTATTGTAAATTTTGTGTTAATATCCGGCTCGCCTGCGGCAGGACGTGTGGCATTTACTGTTATTTCATCGTTAACCAGGGTTACACAAATACCAGCCGGGGCTGTGTATGTTAGTGTAATTGGGCCTGTTGCCGTACCACCTACATGTACGCTTACATAGAGGTTTGTATCGCTTATCGTTACTGCATTTACGGTAAGGTATAATGTTGGCGGTGGCTGCGGGGTATAGTTAGCATTCACAAGCAGAACATGGATGACTTGACCGTACACTGTAATGGTCAAATTGATATACCGCCAAGAACCGCCGTCTTTGTCAACATCTATCATGTTGAAATAATCCAACCAGCCTGTGCCGCTTTGCCATACACGGCCTACGCGTACAAATGCTTCGGCACAGTTGCCGTCTTGGTCAAAGGCTTCAATAGTATCTGCCGCTGCAAGGTACACAGGGGCATTTACACCGTCAAGCTGTGTCCACATGCGGATCAAGCCTTGCTCTGCAAGACCTGCATTTGGCCTTGAAGGGCTGCCGTCTTCACCGTTATTAAAGATGTCGAAGCTGAATACCGGCAATACAGGTTCTTCAAACAAGGCATTTACAAGCAGCACGTGAACGGCCTGACCGTACACTGTAATGGTCAAGTTAATGTACCGCCAAGAGCCGCCATCTTTATTAACATCCAGCATGTTGAAGTAATCCAGCCAGCCTGTACCGTCTTGCCATAGACGGCCTATGCGCACAAATTCTTCGGCACAGTTGCCGTTTTGGTCAAGAGCTTCAATGGTATCTGCCGCTGCAAGGTACACAGGCGCGTTTGCGCCGTCAAGCTGTGTCCACATACGGATCAAACCTTGCTCCGCAAGACCTGCGTTTGGCCTTGAAGGGCTGCCGTCTTCGCCATTATTAAAAATGTCAAAGCGGAAAGTTCTTGCCATTGGTACATCTGCCCCAACTTCCACCGGCCCGCCAATAGACGCAACAGCAGCTGCCAGTATCATTAGGCATACAAATAAAGCAGCAAGTCTTTTTAGTTGCATTTTTCCTTGCATTTTACTTCTCCCCCTTATTTAATTATCTTACATGATTATTGCGGGAATAGTAGCACCAAAGAAAAACATTGTCAAATAATATTTTTATACAGTATTTTCCAAACTCACTACCCCCTGATATCAGGGGGTAAGAATCGTAACAATACGACAAAACAAAGTCATTAAAGGGCGTTGAGCTTGGAAAGATGTTAGGACATAATCTTAGGAAAAGTATAGGGAAAACCCCTAAAAGGAGGCAGTTATCAAATGAAGTTGAGAATTAAAAGAGCAATATCAGCATTTTTAGCATTTGTGATGATATTCTCAACAAGTGTACCTACTTTAGGTGCCGTAACTTTTACAGATATTGATGGCACTTATCCAGCCGCCCGGGAAGCCATACAAAAATGGGCAAGTTATGGTATTGTACATGGGGTTGGCGATGATCGTTTCGGTCCATTATTGCACTTTACACGTGCCCAAATGGCCGCAATGATGGACAGAATAATGGGTTACACAGAAATGGCACCAAATACTTTTACGGACTTGCAAGAAGATAGGTGGTTTACATCATCCGTTCTTCGTGCGGTTCATGCAGGTGTATTTGATCCACTTGGCAATTTTAGAGCCGAGCAATACATTACCCGGGAAGAGACCGCCATGGCTTTTGCACGGGCGTTGGGGCTTAACATTCAGCCGGAACATTTGGGCTCAACCCACTTCATTGACGATGCTGCAATTTCACACCAAGCAAGACCGGCAATACACGCTGTTCTGCAGCAGCGTATAGTGCAAGGTTTTAATGTGGGTGACGGTTCGTTCGAGTTTCGCCCGCAAGACCATATTCGCCGTCAGGATATGATGGTAATGTTCTCGAATGCGATTTACACAATTGTATCCCGGCCAACCACCGGAATAGTTACCGTCCGGTTTGTAATAGTCAATACCCCGGGTGTTACTATAACGGACTCTACCATTGGTAATTTAATTCTAACACAAGGGGTGGGCAGAGGCTATGTATATTTATACAACGTACAAGTTCACGACGAAGTACAAGTTAGAAGTGCCAACAGTGTGCTAAACTTGCAGGGCAATACCGTAATTCCCAACCTGCGTGTACTTCTGTCAACAGAGCACGACTTGGTTACAATTAATGCAGATGCAAGTGCAAATATTTCATCCTTATCCATAGAACAAGGCACGGTAAAGCTTAATGGCCATGTAAACGAATTGACTGTATATGGCAACAATACCACTGTACACATCAATGGCTCGGTTGATACCCTTGATATTTTTGGCAACAATGTAACTGTTTATGTAAATGGCGAAGTTGGCGAAACCACCGTCGTCGGTAATAACGTTACCATTCATACCCACGAAGATGATGAAGATGAAGTACACGAAATTATCTACGAAGATGATGAAGATGACGAGGAAGACGAGCCTACGGCACCCGGCCGACAACCTGCCCGCAGGCCATCTATACCTTTAATTCCTATTCACGACACTCCTCCCAGTGTGCCTTATACACCGGCTCCTCCTGCACCGCCTGTTCCTCCCATACCGCCAACTCCTCCTATACCGCCAATTCCACCTAACGGCGGCGGTGATGAAACACCAACAGAGCCTGAAATAATCTTGGTTATTGTACCGGCAACAGTTATAATTACGGTTGGTGACAGTTATGATTTTGTCGTACAAAATCAAGAAGACCCGGGCATTAATCTTCCGTATACCGATATTGTTTGGACAATTGAAGGTGCGATTTGTGAAGGCACCACCATCAATGCACAAGGCCGCCTATATATTTCAGAAAATGAAACTGCAACTACAATTACAGTAAGAGCTGCATTGGCAAATGACCTGACCGTATATGCATTGGCCACGGTAACAATTGTAGACTTGCTGCCGCCGGAAAATATACGCATAGACGGTAACTATACAGCAAGTACCACAACTATTACTTGGGACCCGGTAACTAACAGCGGGCATGCAATCTACCGTGCCACAAGCGTGTTTGGCCAGTATGTTAGGGTTGGCGTAGTGCCTGCCGGTACAAATACTTGGACAGATACAACGCAAGGCTCGGACACACCCCTTTCCCAAGCATTCTACTATAGGGTTAAAGCAGTCGCAGGGGAGTTTTACTCAAAAATGTCCGAGGAATGGGCATCCAGGGAGACAGATTTCTGGGGGCCAAATGTTCTTATCTGGTCGGAAGACGATGATTACTTGGAGATAAACACTCTTGCACAAGGCATTTTTAGAGAACCCGGTACAGGTTGGAGTTTCTTCTACAACGCAGCCGGTGCCAGAGAACTCCGTCCATGCCCGCATACGGGTGCCCCAAGTGCAGGTGAGATTTACAGAGATCCTGTCACAGGTGACTACATTCGCGGCCGGGGAACAGAAACAGCTCAATTTGGTGACGAGAGATACGCCTTCTTTTTCAAGCCCGGTGATTTTTCTAACGTTGGCTTTGATGTAGGCTTCTACACCCACATTGTTGGTTTGGGCAGAGTACCTACAGATACACGCATAGGCAGGTTGTCTGTAACCGCACAATGGCGCGGAACAGTTCACTATCCTGCTAGAAATTCATCTTTTCCGGATAGAAACTACATCGGTAATTCTACTTGTAACTTCTGGCGTACAATGGAAAACGTGCATCTTCTATCAAACACTATGTGGGGAGTTTCCCAGGCTGCACCGCTTAGACGCTTGTATATAGACGGCAATCTTACACTTGCCACGGTTTACCCAACTGCAGAAGGCGGAAACTGGGCAAGCGGGGGCTTCCTTGCAGACAGTATTATAAGGGGCAACCTTTCTTACACAGGGCAGCAGCAATGGTTTACACGCAACACAGAGTACGGTGCAGCTACAGGCGGTCAGTGGAATATGGTTCACCTTGGTACACGCGGCAACAGCCCGGCACACGGCCACAACAATGGCAGTTGGACCAATCTTCCTTATGCACAGCGTACTGTAGAAAAACCGTTTGTTTATATTAACAATGATGGGCATTATGCGGTATTTGTACCAACCCTTCGCACAAATACCTATGGTGTATCCTGGTGCCCTACTACCCGTGATATGGGTGAAGGTTCCAGCCTGCCGGTAATTGGCAGCTTCTATGTTGCAAGGCCTGAAACCAGTACCACAGCAACATTTAACAATGCCATTGCCGCAGGTTACCATGTAATTATTACACCCGGCATCTACAACCTTACAAGCACAATCTATGTAAACAGAGCAGATACAATAATTCTTGGCCTTGGCCTTCCTTCTTTGGTAAACCAAGGTGACTTTAACCATATGGTAGTTGGCGATGTTGACGGTGTACGCATTGCAGGTATAATTTTTGATGCTGGCGAAGGTTACAATTCACCAATAATGCTTCAAGTTGGTATTACAAGCCGAGCATACAACTCGTACCATGGCACAAGCAATACACTTGTTCCTGCAAACCCAAATAACCCAATTGTAATTTCTGACGTGGTATTTAGAATTGGCGGCCCAATTGAAGCCAGAATTGGTACAGCCATAGAAATACGCCGCGACCATGCAATTGGCGACCATTTTTGGACATGGCGTGCAGACCACGGTGTTAGACCTTGGGATTACGAAGTTTATGGTAAACAAACCCAAGTAGGTTGGTTTATGAATGAAACCATAAACGGGACAATTATCTATGCAGACCACTTTATTATGTACGCATTAATGAACGAGCATTTTCACGAGTATCAACTTATTTGGTTTGGCAACTACGGACGCTTGTACTTCTACCAAAGTGAATTGCCTTATGACCCGCGTACCCAAGACGAATGGAGTCCGGGCCCCGGTACCAGAGGATGGCGTCCGGGCAACAGTACGCGCGGCTTTGCTTCGTATAAAGTTTATGACGGTGTAACCCATCATACGGCTTTTGGTATTGGTATATATGCAGTTCCGTCAAACACAGGCGGTACGGGTTGGACACAGCGTAATCCTCATCCTGTTTTTGTGCAGTTAGAAAACGCAATTGAGGTGCCTCATGCACCGGGTGTTCACATTTGGCATGCATGTATATTAAACTTTGCCAATCCGATGATCACCTATAACCCGGACTATCCAAATACACCATGTCCGATTCGCTCCCACCCAAGGTTTATAGAAGATTTTGACGGTGACTTTGCTTTAGCCAGGGCGGGTTTAGAGGGGCATCCGACATATTGCCAACGGTTCCCGGCTATTGCTAACGTAATTAACGGCGTAGGCGGCGGTACGTGGGCAACGGTTAGATCCGGTTGGGTTATACATTTTAATAACCCGCCGGTTGGTACAGTAGATTTCTATATCGACGGTGTCCCTGCGCCTGCAATGGGCAGGTATAGCCAGCAGCCTCTTGTAGAACTGCGCTTTAGTGACCCATCGGTAGAAATTCGCTTTACATTAGACGGCACAGAACCAACAAGAAACAGCCAACTATACACAGTGCCGTTTTTGGTAGGTGAATTAGAGCAAATTGTACGGGTTAGAGCGGCTGCTTTTGGAATAGACGGCAGTGGAACAGCAGCATCTGAAATAAGAATCGGACTGTCCCGCAGCAACAACGTTGCAAGGTTTAGGCCTGTCAGAGCATCCAGTCAAACAGGCGGACAGCCTGCAAGAGGTGCAGTTGACGGCAGAGGCGGCAGGGCAGATGGTTTTGTTGTACCCGGTACAGGAGGCGAAGCTGCCGGTGCAGATGCACGCTGGGCTGCGGCAGATCTAAATACGGGTAATCCGGCAATGGCTCAATGGGGCAACAGGAACCAATGGATTATGGTTGATTTGGAATCTGAAATTCCTATCGATGAAATTATTATAACATGGCAAAGTCAAGCCGGACGTTTAGTAGAAGGTCAAATTGCATTTTCTAACGACCCAAGCGTTTGGACTGCTCCGTCACCGTGGGTAGAAGGGCTGTTTGGCAGAGAAGGCCCAAGAGTTCTTGACTCAAGATGGACTCAATTAGTGCCGTTAAGCACCGTATCCCCTACAGTAAGGTATCCAAACCCAACAATTAATACTAATGTAGCCATAAATGCAAACCCACCTATGTTTAATCCGTCATTACCGGGGATTACTGTAGATTACAGGCAGGTTGATTTAGGCGGCAGGCGCCCGCGTCATACAGTCGATTTAAGCAGCGAAAATATAACAGCCAGGTTTGTAGTAATAGATATACGCCGTTCATTTGATTTTGCGCCATCTATCTGGGAAATTGAAATTTATGCAGCAATGGCGGACCCATTTGTAATAGAGGGTATAGCACAGCCGCTTGCCGGTGATGCCGCCGGTGCAATTACCGGTATTACTACCCCTGACCCCAACATTACGCTAAGTAATATTCAACTGATAGGTGCAACAGGTGCCGGTAATACCTTTGCGGAAGGTGATGTGCCGCAAATAACATTTACGGCAAATGTAAACCCTGCTACCGGCGGGTTTAACGAGGAAATTTGGTCAGGCGGCAATGCTGCCGGGTTAATTTCTGCTGTTGGCTCTACTGCCATAACATTCACAAGGGTTAGCAACACCGAAATTACCGTTACAATATCGCTTATGACTATTGCACCAAGACAGAGTATTACCGCTCCTGCTGCAGCAACTGTTAACGGACTTACACTGACCGCTGTCTTCCAAGATTCATTGGGGATTGCACGTAATGAATTTGCCGAAGGCGAAACAGTTACCGTCGTACTCCATGCTGCCGGGACACCTGCAGATAACACCCGCGCAGCAATATATGAGCTTAATCTGACATCTTCTCAGGTGACTATTGCATCCGGGCGACCGGAACTTAATATGCTTGCGGCATCAAATTGGGTTACCACACCTGCGGCAATTGCAGTTACGCTTGCCCCTGTAGAGCCTACTACACAGACTTTTAACCTTAGACCCGGCGCAAGCCCGGGTGCCGGTAATCCGCTATATCCTGCAGGAGGCTTTATCTACACATTTATAATGCCGGATGCGGCAGTTACAGATTTACAGCTGCATTTTGATGTAAGGTTTAACCTTCTTGGATATTTTGAAAGACATACAGCAGGTACACCTTCGCCGGACTTCGATAGAGCAAGAGCATCAAGTGTTGCCGGGGCAACATACAACCCTCTCAGAAATGCCGTAAATGCATTTAACGGATTGTATAATGGCGACAACCGCTGGGAATCTGCAAATAACGATGTATCAACACGCAGCAATCATCCCGGTTGGATAATTGTTGACTTGGGTGCAGTGTACGATGTTTCAGATGTTGTTATTACCTGGCAAAGCCAGAATGCTTCCAGTCCTACTTTCCAAATACTTTTGACTGACGACCCTGACCTTTGGAACGATCCAAGGGCAACAGGTGCTAATGCCAATGTTGTGGGCGCAATCTCGCAAGAGCAGGTAGATAATTGGCTAAGTTGGAGGGCAGACCCCCGTTGGAATGTGGCATGGGCAGCAAATATTGGACCAAGAAATACGGCAGACTTAACATCATTCGCCTCCTTATCCCGTGGTACAACAACGATAATACCTTGGAGAGCAGGAACTGACGGTGCTGTTACATTTGCACCAAGAGGAGAAGTAACCATCAACGGCGGCGGCACAGGACGTTATCTAATGTTCTGGGGCGACTTAAACGGTAATTCAGGTGGTTCTTTCGGATACTCTATCTGGGAAATAGAAGTTTACGGTACACGAGTATCGCCTTAACTTGTAATTGAAAAACACCCCCTGATATCACATTGGCCAGTGTGATATCAGGGGGTGAACTATTCCTTTAACCTTTTAATCCGGTTGAAGCAATACCTTCGATAAAATACTTCTGTGCTGCAAAAAATAACAGAGCCAACGGAATCATAGACAGTACAGACCCTGCCATAATCAGCGAGTACATAGAACTGTGCAGCCCAACAAACATTCTTAACCCAATTTGTATGGTCTGGTTCCGTTGGGAACTTAAGTAAATTAGTGGCCCCATAAAGTCATTCCATACAAATGTTGCGGTTAAAATAGTAAGCGTAGCAATTGCAGGTCTTGTTAAAGGAAGCACAATGCGGGCATAAATTCCATATTCGCTTAACCCATCAATTCGCGCTGCTTCGCTTAGTTCTTCCGGAATACTCATGTAGTACTGGCGCATTAGAAACACCCCAAAAGCAGTGAAAGACTGCAAGAAAATCATAGACCACAGCGAATCAACCAAGCCAAAGTTGCTCATCATTATAAACTGCGGGATCATAAAGGCTTGCCATGGCACTGCAATTGTACCTATATATGCCATAAACAGTATATCCCTGCCCCGCCACTTTAGCCTGGAAAACCCATACGCCGCAAAACTGGATGTTAACACCTGCATAAAGGTAATTACCACTGTTAAAGTAATTGTGTTTCGAAAAAATGTTGCCAGGGGTATAATGTCCCATATTCTTACGTAGTTATTCCACTGGGGGTTTCGTGGTATCCACTGAATGGGAAAAATAAATACCTCCAAGTCCGTTTTTAATGATGAGCTTATCATCCATGCAAATGGCATTAGCATAGAGATGCTAAGGGCTATAAGCCCTGCATATATAATCAGTTTTACAATTTTCTTTTTTACGTTATAACCCCCGGGCTTAGATAGGGTGGAATATTTTTGAGTCATATTAATCTCCATTCTATCCATCAAGGGCATGTTTTTTACCAAGCAAAAATTGTACTATGGTAATAGTTATTATTATGAAAAACAGCACTAAAGCAATTGCAGATGCGTAGCCAAATTCTAAACGCACAAAAGCCGCTATATACAGTTGATGAACTAATACCGTTGTGGCCCGGCCAGGGCCGCCATTGGTCATAATTTGAACAAGGTCAAATACCCTAAAGCTGTTTATAGTCAGCATTATAACTATAAAAAATGTAGTAGGCCTAAGCATTGGCAACGTAACACTGACGAAACGCCGCCAAGCACTTGCCCCATCTATTTCTGCCGCTTCGTACAAAGAATTTGGTATAGACTGCAAACCGGCTAAGTAAATAACCATATAATAACCCATAAAACGCCATACGCTGGTTATTATAAGGGCAGGCATTGCCCAATCCACAGAGGCCAGCCAACGCGGCGGGTTTTCTATACCAATTTCACGCAGAAACGAGTTAATAGGCCCCAGCGTAGGATGAAAAAGCATCATCCAAACAAAAGCCACCGCCACAAGCGATGTTATAAAAGGGAAAAAAATAGCAGTCCTAAAAAAGCCCATTCCTCTTACTGCATTGTTTAAAAGCAATGCAAGGCCCAAAGATGCTACAAGAGTAAGGGGCACAGTACCAACTGTATAGTTAACAGTATTACGCAAGGCAATATGCACGCTGTCATCCCTAAGCAGCCTAGAGAAGTTATCCATCCCTACAAATTGAGGCGTTGTGAAAGCATTCCACTCCATAAAAGCAAGGACAAAAGACCAAACAACAGGCACTAGGGTAAATGTTGCAAAGCCAATGAAATTGGGCAAAATAAATGACCACGCAATTAACGTGGACTTACGGATTAACGGTTTTGATTTTTTTACCGGTTTCGCCGCACCCATTATAAACACTCCTTGTGAAAGTAAAACCGTGGGGCAATCCCCACGGTTTCACTCTGTTTAATTTAGAATTCGTATTAGTTATCACCGTAGCCATGTTCTGCAAGCACTCTGGATACTCGTTCATTCATATTACGAATGCCATCTTCTATGCTGTTTGCACCAACCATAATCAACTCATTTTCTTCAGACAAAATTTGGTCAACTGCACCGGTTAGCGGGCTAAGAGGCCACTCTGCAACTACTATGTCGGGGGAAAATGCTCTTCTTGAAAGGTCATCCAAAGGCATACCTGGCATTGCAAAGAATCTGTCCATAACATTGTCGTTCATAAATGCAGACGGTATACCTAAATCTGCTAGAATTAATGCTCCCTCTTCGCCGGAAATCCATTCCACAAAGCGCAGTGCCTCTTCCGGATGGCGTGCAGTTACCGGAATTGCAATAGGGGTAACGTTACCCATAGTTCTCACCTGACCGGGTGTAGGGGAATTTGGCATTTGCGGTACAGGGGCTATACCCCAATTAAATGTAGCACGCTCTGCAAGTTCTCCAATATACCAGGACCCCATTACAATCATAGCGGCATGGCCGTCTTCAAAGCGGGGCCGGTAACCTACGTTTGCAGCTCTGATTGTACCAATGTCCATCATTGCACCTAAGTTTTGCAACGACGTGCGTATTTCGTACATATGGGTTAACCAGGAATAATCTGTTTGGAACATATGCTCTCCCAATTGAGCAGCACTCATGGCTTGGATTATAGAGTTCCATGTATGAAGATGGGTGCCATATACTTTATCTAAACCGGAACCGCTGGTTAAGCGAACGGCAAGATCGTGATACTCTTGCCAAGTTAAGTTGTAAGGAAGCGGCTCGCCTGCTTCTGCAAAAATATCTTTATTGTAGAACAGAGGCCAAAAGTCCTGTCTCCAAGGTGCAGAAAAGTAACGGTCACCAACCCGGTTCATCTCAAGAGCTGTACCGTATTCTGCTGCCCTGCCCCAGCTGTTTATATGGTCTGTTAAATCCATTAACTGACCGGCTTCTGCCAGTGTCGCTTGGAATGGGCGATTAACCACAAACATAAGGTCTATTGGCGTACCGCCTGCAATTTGTGTTGTAATTTGCTCCGGGAACGCAGCTGTTGTTGTGTCAATGATGTTAAAACTTACGTGCGGGTTCATTGCTACCCAAGCATCCAATGAGTTTTGGAACTCCGGCTGTGTTGTAAGATGCCACAGTGCAATTGTAAGTTCTACAGGCTCTGCACCTTCGGGTGCCACAGGGTCTGTTTGCCCCGGTGCCGGAAGAGCAGGTGCTTGTTCATTTTGTGTTTGTTGAGCTGACCCTAAGTCGTTGCCATTGTTACGGCAAGCTGCAAATGTAAACGCAACGGCCGCCAACAACAATAGGAAAATAGTTTTTAAGTGCTTCATAAAGAACGCCTCCTAATTTGTTATTTACCGAGCGAGTTTAGCATTTGCTTTGCCAAAAGTATAAGCCTTGTAATGACCTTTTATTGTCGGATTATTACACTTTGATTACTTACTGTTTCGCACATCCCCGGGAGTGTTTCCGGTCATACGTTTATATATTCTGTAAAAGTAACTTACACTTTCGATACCTACCATTCTAACAATTTCATCAACATTGTAGCGTGTGTTATACAGCAGCTCCGTTGCCTTATCAATCCGCTTTTGCAGCACAAAATTAGAAAAGCTGAATCCCGTTTCTTTCTTAAATAACCTGCTGAAATAACTGCTGTTCATATTAATATGTCTGGCAACACTTTTGCAGCTAAAGTTGCAATGTAGATGTTCTTCTATATACGCAATAGCCTTTAGCACGTCTTTATTTTTTGTGTTGTACCGGTAATTTGCAAGTTTTTCTATTATCACCTGTATCCCTTGCTGAAACGAGTAATTATCACCTTTTAGCTGCAGTGCTTCTACGCTAATGCCGCGGGTATCCGGCATAATAAGAGCAAGCTCTATCAGAATTTTGCTAAGCACTGCCTTTTGCGAACTTGGATGATATTTTTTTTCATTGATATGCTTGATTAGCTCGTTTGATTTTTTACTTAACGTAAGAGCATCTCCGTCACGCACTGCTTTTTTTAAGATTGGGGAATATGTATCATACAGGTTCGCCCACTCTGTCAAGTGAAAAGAATGCTCCGGGGCCGAGTCCAGGCCATAGTAATTATGCAGCTGCTCTGCTTCTGCTGCTATTTTTGTTTTTAGTTTAATAATTGCTTTTAGAAGCATATCTTCGGTTAAAGTGTGCTTTAATAAATATTCATCGGCCTGCAAACGTATTGCTTCCCGGGCAAATTCAAATTCTTCGTGACAGCTGATTATTATACTTTTGGCTTTAGGCTGCAGTTCTTTTGCCCTGCGAATAAGCTCCAGGCCATTAATTCTGGGCATAGTAATGTCGGTTATGATAAGGTCGGGGACAGTTTTTTTAATTGTATCAAGAGCAGCCGCACCATCCCGCACAGCCCCAACTATAGTAAAGCCATGTGCCTGCCAATCAATTGCATTGGTTAACCCCTCCAGCATTTCTATGTCATCTTCGGCTAATAAGACTTTAATCATAAGTTTGGCACCTCCTGATAATTCCAAGTAATTTGAAACACTTACTTAGGTAAATGCAACCGCACCACTGTACCTTTTCCTTGGACACTTTCTATTTTAAGCCCATATTCTTCACCAAAATTAAGTTTTATACGTTGGTTTACATTGCCTATTCCTATGCCGGAAAATTTTGGTACCCTAGATTTTTCATCTTTCTGTTCATCTGTCATCCCAACACCGTTATCAGCTATTGATATATACACTCCATCTTCCATTTTCTTGCCAACAATGCTTATTTTGCAGCCCTGCGTCATCCCTTCAAAGCCGTGTATCAGCGAGTTTTCGACAATAGGCTGAAATAATAATTTTGGTATCTTGTATGACATAAGCTCCTCTGGCATGTCCACTTCAAAAGTAAAGTCTATAG
The DNA here is from genome assembly GCA_009786175.1 of Bacillota bacterium. The sequence continues at coordinate 22,114 of WQTQ01000215.1, forward strand.
CCTGACGCATACGAAAAATAGCAACATAATTTTGCAGGTTAGTTACTTCTGTTTCTATTGCTATAAACTCATCAACATTAATAATTGTCATACGAAGCAGGCTTGACAGTGCCAAGGTCATATCAGCGGCTTTTTTTGTATGGTTGTTAATGGCTGCCCATCTAATACTGTTTAATGTGTTAAATAAAAAATGAGGTGTTATCTGCGCCTGAAGAACTTTTAGTTCCGCATCTCTTTTTTCTTTTTCGCTTTCCAGGTTACGTTTTATTATATCCAAATGTATACTGCGGGCTATAAAAGCCGCTACGGCAACAAAGACTACAACAGACAAAATATTTAGCAAGAACAAGTTTATTCTAACCACATTAATTTGGCTGACAATATAATTGTAGTATTTAATATCAATAATTTCCAAATTGCGCGTAGCAACATGGCTTATTAAAATTACTGCGCCGTTTTCATCTACTGCTTGAAAAAAACCGCTGCTACCCCTTATAAATGAACCTGCATAAATTACACTAAAACACTGATCAAGCCATTCTTCTTTGGTAGAGGCTATGATCATGTTGCTCTCGTCCAAAACTATTCTGTTATGTGAGCCGTCCGATGACAGCAGGCTTGCAATAGAGCGTTCCGGAATGCTAATGACAAACGTGCCAAGCCATGCCCTGTCTATAGGGTCAAATATATTTTTACCCACTGTCCACACATAAGGAAAGCGCACTCTTTCACTTGTAACATAGTTCTTTTCAAAACTTGTCCATATTCCAAGCATACCGGTGCCGCCATATTGCATAAAACTTTGAGAAAAATAACCTGTGTACGGCCAGTTTATGTAGCGTTGATTATTTGTTGCGGCTACAGTAAGGTAAGACCGGACATCCATCATATTAAAAGAAAGATTATTTAAAATCCTGCTAAAACGGTTTGTGCGATTAAACAACCTTAGCCGGAGCTCTTGCTCCGGCAGGTTGTATACATTAAAAAAATCATCGTAATCTTCCCTAAGCATAGAGCGTATACTCTCATCGTTACTTACATAGAAAGCAAGAGAATAAGCTCTTTGCTGTAACGCATCAATACTGTTGGCTACCAACGCTAACGAATTTATAGTTTCAACCATATTTTGATATACTATTAAGTCGCTTGCCGTCCTTTGGGCAACATAAAACGAAAATGTTAATGGAATTATAACTACAACAGCAAAAGCCAACAGTAATTTTTGAAAGATACTTTTTTTACGAAGTTCGGTACTAAACCTTTGCAGCATAATGCCCCACTGTGTTGTCCATAAAGTTTACTCTCCTTGTGTTCTTGCCATAATTTCATTTCCCCGTATCATTAGTGTATTAACAGCTTCGTCTAAGGAAATGGCACCTACTAAAAATTTCTCGCTTACTTCTATAAGCATTGTGGTTATTTCTGCATCGTACACGGGATTTGTTGCCGGTGGATTATAATGCAAATTGGGGTTGCTAAACACTGCGTGCAAGGACTCTAGGTGATAAAGTTCCTTGGTATACGGGGATTGGATAATACTGTTAATGTTAGATACAACATCTGCATTTTGTAACGCTACAAGCCCGCCGGCGCGTATAAATGCACCTTCTGTTGTATAGAAACGGATAAATTTATACGCTTCTTCCGGGTGTTGTGCGGTAACAGGTATGCTTAGCATTTTTGTTTCTGAAAAGGTACGCCCCTCAACACCACCATGGGGCCACCGGGGAAGAGGTGCGAAAGCTACCTGAAAACTCCGGGGCCAGCTTTCTATGTCCTTTATTTCCGCAAGCATCCATGCACCTGTGGGAAGCATTGCTGCGCGCCCTCCCCAAAATTCGCTGCGATAGGACATATTTTTTGTTCTTATATCAATAAGCGGTACAGAAACCCGATAAACATTTTCAAGATTATAACGGAACTGCAGCCAACCCCTAAAAGCAGGGTTTTCAAATGTTAACGAGCCATCCGGGTTAAACAGGGCATTGCCCATTTGTACAGAATACATAGCCATTTTGTAGTAATTGTTCCACGTATGAAAATAAGAGCCAAAAACTTTACCCGAGTCACAGTCACGTGTAAGTATTTTGGCATACTTTAAATAATCATACCAAGTCCAACACAAGGGTGGAACAGGAAGCCCCGCTTCCTTTAACATGTCCATGTTTAGCATGACAAACCAGGGGGTTATGTCTATGGGAAAGCCATAGTAATTCCCATTTATGTACGAACTGACGCTATAAATTTCATCAAAAACAATACCTTCCGCCAGCATAAATTCGTTCAAAGGTATTAGAAAGCCTTGGTTTACGTTATTCGTCATCCTGCCAACAGAAGATTCCATCATTACATCTACCTGAACATTTGCTAGCAGCAGAAGGTTCATTATTGTAGTGTAGTTAATATTATTATCATCCGCTATATAATGTATGTTTACCCTAATATGCGGATACCTCTCTTCGAAGGCAGCAATAACAGCAGCATTTTGTTCGGTTAAAGATGCTTCCCAAGTGTAAAATTCGATAGTTACAATGTCATTTAGCGAGTTGTTTTGCAAAGAATGACCTGTACAGGCAGTTAGTAAAAAGACTATTACGAAAATTGACCCAAACAATTTTAACATGAAATGAACCTCCATCCTGTATATGTCATTATACAATAGTATTGCAAAAACACATCATATTCCAAGATGACTTTTTGATGTCCATTGTTTACTTGTGCGTGTTTGCATTTGTCTAATTGTAATTTTGTGAATATTGACAATAAAACTCACCCCCCCCCGATTATTTTCTGCACGTATTGACAAAAACATCTATACAGTTTACAATACATATACCAAATTATTGGATAGGAGGAGTATTATGGCTTATCAACATTTGGGGGAAATGATTGTGTATTGGCGTAAGCAGCGTGGTTTGACTCAGGAAGATTTGGCAGACGGTATCATGAGCGTCACTGCCCTTTCTAAAATTGAAAGCGGAGATTCAATTCCGTATTGGTACAATATGAAAAAAATTCTTGACAGGCTTGGTATTAGCCATAGCAGCGTTGCCGGTTTCTACATGACTAATAAAGGGGTTAAGTACAAAAAAGCAACTGATGAACTGGATGGCTACTTATCAAGAGGGAACACGGAGGATGCCGCCCGTATTATTAAAAAGCTAAAAGCTGATGCAGCATTCACCGGAGACTCGTTTTACAACCAGCACCTAATAGCTGCCGAGGCGGCAATTGCAATTATTAAGAAAGGGGAACCGGAAAAAATAATTGTACTGCTGCAAAATGCCATAGCAATGGTAAGGAGAACATTTGATGAAAACAGCATAGAGGAGCATCTATTAACCACGGTAGACTTTAAAATCCTTAATATGCTTGCAACCCAATATTACGATACCGGAAGGGTGGAAGAATCTATAGCTGTACTTTTTGGGCTAAAGCACAACATAGAAAAGCGTTGCATCGACAAGGCCGTAAAAGGGGAAAGGTACCCTCAAACAATCTATCACCTAACAAAGCTGCTAAGCCAAACCGGGCGCAACAAAGAAGCAATTGAAATATGCGACCAAGGGACTGCTGTTTGTCTGGAAACAGGTAATTATAGATATTTACCTTTAATAAGCATGAACAAAGTTACCAGCTTGTATAAACTTGGGGATAAAGACGCCGCATGGCAATTATTGCGCGATGTGTACTATACGCTTAGTATGCATAAAGAGTTTGTTGATAAAGAGGCGGTAAAAAAATATGCCGAGGATAATTTCCCCGGCATGGTTTTGTAAATATGAATCTGGACGACTTTATTATCTCCATGGCCTATACGGCAATATATCTGCAGGGTCGGTACAGCAACAATTGACGCTGTTGGCGCAGTACCCACTTGCCGACGCTGCCGGTGTGCCGCTGATAAAAACGACAGTAAGGATTAGGCAAATAACAAGCCCAATACCTGTAATTTTGTTGATTAGGTTTTGCTTCATAATTCAACTCCCTTCCTGTTAAGGTATGTGGTTTGGATTTTGACGCGAGTAAGTATACTTGAAGTTAAGTATCATGACCATAAAGTTTCAGTTAAAGTTTTTTGTTCAAAAACTTTAACTGAAACTTTATGGTCTTTTCTTTTAGGCTCTGGCATAATGGGTACAGGCCGAACAGAACAACGTACGTTTGCAAATAGGCAGGGGAAGGCGGTGAGTAGAATACCACTATGCGTTTGTCGGTAAAGATGACAACAACTCTTAACACAAAGTTGATGAAATGGGGCGTAAGTGGCGAATATAGCTGCGTTGCAGGGGTTTGTTGTTTTGGAAAGGTATGTTTAAGTAGTAATATGATTGAAGCATCTTGTTTGTGAAGAGGCAGGATTGACGCTACCTCGGGAAAAGACTCCCGGTAACATGTCAAGCCCCAAATAAAAGTCACAAGTATTAAAAAAGCAATGCGAACCCCAAAAAAGCGCAAAAAAGCTGTGCCTCAAGCGAGCCTGTCGATAAAAGATTTTTACAGGCGTGCAAAAAGCCTACTGTTTTGAAGTAGGCGGCGTATAGAGTCGGTTGCATTTCAGCAGAGAAAAAAGCAACCTAACCAACTTTCTAGCAGTAAAAGCGAGTGCGCGTTTATGCTGATGCTTATGCACTTCCCTGAACTTAGTCCGATAAAAGCGTTTTAACTCGGTGTCGTGCATTCGCATCATGTTAGCGGCTTCAAGAAGATAGTATTTAAGATATTTGTTGCCGGGTACATGGGGGTAGAAAGAATTACAGTAACGGCAACCCTGGTAAGGGTTGAGCCGGGTGGCATGACTACCCACATTGCTACATGGGCCAATTTAACCGGTACAGGCGCGATTTGGTCTTGGGAGCGTACACATCA
>WQTQ01000216.1 GCA_009786175.1 Bacillota bacterium
GAAAAAGGTACTGTACCATTTATCAGCTCATGAAACCTTAATGTTGCTTGTACATATGGGTCTTGTAACCAGGCGTTCGCCTGCTCATTAAGGATTTGTTCAATTAGTGCCGGGTCCAACCCGTGATCGATATCTAAGTATTCCAATTCGATAACTGAATCCCCATCTGTAAAATGATCCATTTTGCTTATCATCGCAGGGTCGAAATAAAACGGTTCAATCTCGGGTAGGTTATCCCAAGGGGAATTGTCCCATAATTGCGGGTAATCTACCCCAAGTACTACAGACGGCGTAACCATTGTTACAATAACCAAAAACACTACCAACTTTTTGAACATGCGCGTGGTTCTTCTAAACATAAAGTATCCTCCTTGGTGTATGTATTCAGTGGCGTCGGTGCAAATAAATGCAAGCTTTCCACAAAATACCTAGTGTTTATTAAGTATACAAGTAGTATCGCTCGACGTCAATTGGTAAAATCATTTTTTTACAACAAAATTCATATAATCATTAATAATTATGTACTTCACATCAGCAAAAACACCCCCTGATATCACATAACCAACGTGATATCAGGGGGTAGGCTTGCTAATCGTAGCTGGTTTGAATAATATTCCTCACAGAGGCACGGAGTTCACAGAGGGAAGATAAAAAATTCAATGGTTCTCTGTGTTCTCTGTGCCTCTGTGAGGAATAATTAAATCGCTACGAATGGAGTGGTTGTCTGGGGCACAGGCGGTAACCTATGTAAAATTGGTTGCCGTTTTTTATACCATTGTGTAATCCAACAATTTGCATCATCTTTAAACGCGTTATTTTAACGTTTCTAATAGAAATTTGTAAAATTCACCAAATGATGTTGACATACAAAAGACATAGACTTAAAATTGGCACAAATACAATTGCTACATAGACATAGCGGGGTGCGCAAAATGGAACAGCTAACTGACCTTTTAAAGCAAGGTCATAAAAATTTAAGCGTTTTGGAAATCGGTTCCCATATTAAAAACAGGCAAGAAAAGATTCTGCAATTTGGCGAAGGTAACTTTTTGCGTGCTTTTGTGGATATGTTTATAGACGAATTAAATAGGGAGGGCCTGTTTGACGGCAGCGTTGTTGTTGTTCCGCCCATAGCCCAAACCACAGGTTCTGTAGATGTTATAAACGCTCAAAACGGTTGTTATACCGTTGTTTTGCGCGGGTTGGAAAACAATATCCCAATTGTGCGCCAGCAGTTTGTAACAAGCATAAGCCGGGCTGTAAATATGTTTCGGGATTTTAATCTGTACATGGATACCATGAAAAACCCGCACTTGCGATACATTGTATCCAACACCACCGAAGCAGGTATTGTTTTTTTGGAAACCGATAAACCAGAAGAAAACCCAACAGAGCCTCCGTTAAATTTCCCTGCTAAAATAACGGCACTGCTATACGAACGGTACAAGCAGTTTAACGGGGCAGCCGATAAAGGTTTTATCTTCATACCCTGCGAACTTATTGACAATAATGGTTCTAAACTGAAAGAATTTGTTTTACGGCACGCAAAAAATTGGGAATTACCCGAAGGGTTTATCAACTGGGTGCAGACATGCAACCATTTTACAAATACACTTGTAGACAGAATTGTCACCGGTTATCCAAAAGATGAAGCAGAGGAATTTGCGGAAATGCTTGGCTACCGCGATGAATTACTGGTTACCGGCGAAATATTTCATTTTTTTGCTATAGAAGCCGGGGAAAAAGCAGCTAAGGAAATAAATGAAACACTTCCGTTCCAAAAAGCCGGACTTAACGTGGTTTTGACCGATGACACAACCCCTTACAAGCTGCGCAAGGTTCGTATATTAAACGGTGCGCATACAATGTCGGTTTTGGCGGCGTTTTTAAGCGGTAAAAATACTGTAGGTGAAATGATGGAGGATTCGTTATTTGTAGAGTTTCTTCGTAAAGGTATTTATAATGAAATCATACCGTCGCTGCTGCTGCCCCCGGTTGAACACAGCGGTTTGAACGAAAACGATTTACTTTCTTTTGCAGATTCTGTTTATGACCGCTTTGCAAACCCGTACATCAAGCATTATCTTCTTAGCATCGCGCTTAACTCTGTGTCTAAGTTTACTGCAAGGGTACTGCCTTCAATTTTGGATTATTACAAAAAAACCGGCAGTTTCCCGCAAACATTAACATTGTCGTTGGCTGCCTTACTGGCATTCTATAAGGGAACAGCCATAAATGATAATACATTGACAGGCAGCAGAACCGAAGGGGAATATCCAATTGCAGATAACTTGGACATACTGGAGTTTTTCAAAGAGCAGTGGCAAAAAAATGATGTTGAACAATTGGTGAAAACAACAATGGCAAAAACTGACTTTTGGGGGATGGACCTTACGTTGCTGCCCGGGTTTTGCCAAATAGTAACCGATCATTTGCAAGGTATACTTGCCAATGGCATCAGAAGCGAAGTTGAAATGGTAATTGGTGTAAAATCATGATAATAACAAATGGCATAAAAATAAACGATTTGGACAACGTGGCTGTTGTTCTTGAAAACATTAAACATGGTCAGAAAGTTTTAGATGTAGAGGCGCGGGGCGACATAAACACGGGTCACAAAATTGCTCTTAAGCCCATTGCTGCCGGTGAAAATGTAATAAAATACGGCAGCCCCATAGGTCATGCATCTGCCGCAATTAGGGCAGGGGAGCATGTTCACACTCACAACCTTAAAACTAATCTTTGCGGCATACAGGAATACACTTACAATCCGGAACCTGTAAACGCGCTTCATGCAAGCACTACTGCCACATTTAAAGGCTACAGGCGTGATGATGGGCAAGTAGGTATTCGAAACGAAATTTGGATTGTCAACACTGTAGGCTGTGTAAATAAAATTGCAGAGAAAATCGCCCGGCTTGCCGGGGATAATATAACCGGCAACGTGGACGGTGTGTACACATTTGTCCATCCTTATGGGTGTTCCCAACTGGGGGATGATCACAAATACACCCAGCAAATACTCAAAAATATGGTTAATCATCCTAATGCGGCAGGGGTATTGGTGTTGGGCTTGGGCTGCGAAAATAATCACATTGGTGAGTTTAAAGAAGTACTTGGAACATGGGACGGGAACCGTGTAAAATTTCTCAACACTCAAGATGTGGCCGACGATGTAGCAGAAGGGCTTAAGCTTGTGGAAGAACTTGCGGCATATGCAAATACGTTTGAAAGAACCGAAATTCCCGTAAATAAGCTAATAATTGGTCTAAAATGCGGCGGTTCCGACGGTTTTTCCGGGATAACTGCCAACCCGCTGGTTGGAAGCCTATCAGATTATGTAATTGCACACGGGGGCACATGCATTCTAACGGAAGTACCGGAAATGTTTGGTGCCGAAACGTTGCTTATGAACCGTGCAAAAGATAAAATTGTGTTCGATAAAACAGTTGACCTTATCAACGACTTCAAACGGTATTTTATGCGGTATGACCAGGAAATTTACGAAAACCCATCGCCGGGCAATAAAGAAGGCGGCATCTCTACTTTAGAGGAAAAATCTTTGGGATGCACACAAAAAGGCGGCAACAGCCAAGTAGTGGATGTATTAAACTACGGCGAAACAGTTAAAAAACCCGGGCTTAATCTTTTACAGGGCCCCGGGAATGACATAGTGGCGGTTACTAATTTAATGGCCGCCGGGGCACACATTGTACTGTTTACCACAGGCCGCGGAACACCGCTAGGCGGGCCGGTGCCAACGGTAAAAATATCAAGCAATACGGCCTTAAGCAAAGCCAAAAGCCATTGGATCGACTTTGATGCAGGGGAATTGCTGGACGGTACTTCATTAAACCGGCTTACAGAAGTGTTTTTCAACTACATTATTGATTTGGCAAGCGGCACTGTTCTGGCCAAAAATGAAACGAACGATTACAGAGAAATTTCAATTTTTAAAGACGGGGTAACACTGTGATGCTATACGGCACACAATAACATACTAAAAGGAGAAACAAAAAAATGAAAAGATTACTTTTTATCGCGATTATTCTAATCGTGAGCATGTTGGCATTTACGGCATGCCGCAATGACGACAACGGCGGCGGTACTACACAAGTTGCCCCTCCGCCCCCTCCGGCACCACCCACACCGCCACCGGCTGCGCCAACAGATGACAGTAACGGTGACAATGGCGAAGTATATGCCGGTCCCTGGACACCCAACGATATGGGTCCTGCCACTATCCGCATGGCATGGTGGGGCGGTCAATCCCGCCACGACGCTGTAAACGCGGCACTAAATTTATTTATGGACAGATATCCGCATATTACAGTTGTACCCGAGTATGGCGCATTCGACGGTTATTTGGATTCACTCATTGTTATGTTGGCAGACGGTTCCGAGCCTGATGTGTTCCAGTCTAACTATGCCTGGGTACACATGCTTGACGGCGGCAATAACCCGTACATGAACCTGCGTGATTGGAACCATATTATCGACCTTGGCGAATGGTCGGATGCATTGCTTGCCCGCACCACCACTGCCGACGGGCAGCTTGCAGGTGTACCTCACGGCATTACAGGGCGCGTAATAATCTATTGCACAGACATGCTGGCAGAACATGGGCTAAGCACCTTTCCGGCAACTTTTGACGAATGGATAGCCCTTGGAGAAGCCGTAACAGCTAACAATACAGATTTAGACACCCCTGGCAACCAATATGCATTCTGGCCTATTGGCGCACCGGGCAATGACTTATCTATGGACATTATTATTATGACAATGATCATCAACCATTTTGGTGTAAACCTGGAAGCCAACGGCAGAATCTTGCCTACTATCGATCAGGTCGAGTATGTATTTAACATTGTCGGCAACATGATGGAAGCGGGCTTGCTGCCCACACATCAGCAGCAAGAAGGTGTGACAAATGTATTCAACCCTGTTTGGATGGAAGGCCGCGGCGGCAGTGTATTTGAATGGGTAGGAAACATCCATCTTGCAGGCGGCGCATTTATGGACAATGACGCAGATGAAGGCCGCATTGAAGGCCTTGGCGTGGCATTGCTTCCTGCTGTTGTCCCCGGCGGTACACGCCTATCTATGCAGCGTCCGTCTATCGTACACGCTGTCGGGCGCAGTACAAACCATCCGGAGTTGGCAGTATACTTGCTTAACTGGCTGTACACCGACGAAGAAGCCCTTGCACTTATCTTTGACCAATTTGGTATCCCTCTAAGCCATACAGCTGACAGGCTGTTCCAACAGCAAGGCGGGGCATGGGGCTTGATGCTGGACGGTTTCGGTTTACTTGAAGCTAACGAAGCCATTATGTGTGCCTATTTCGAAGACGGCCGCTTGCGTCCGCACCGCCTTCATGCCATAGAAAACTTCCGTAACGGCAGCATTGATGCCCGCGAAGCCGCCCGTCAGTGGGTAGAGTACCAACAATACGGTCTTAACAACTAAAGTCTAATCTTAACTGATAAAGGGGCGTGCCGCCATGGTGAAAAAGCGACGTTTTAAGCTTAACCGTTCAAAACTTACCCCATATATCCTCCTGTTTCCGTGGTTCATTGGGATAGGTCTGTTCCGATTGTATCCAATACTCATCTCATTCTGGTACAGCCTTCACGAAGTACGCTTGCTTGGGGGCGAAGGTATTACAACAACATGGGTAGGGTTTGATAACTTCTACACGCTGCTTTTTCGCGGCGGGCCCACAACTACACATTTCTGGGAGTCGGTTCGGGCTACCCTGGTCTATGTAATCCTTGGAACGCCTGCAGTTCTTGTTGTAGCATTCTTTGTGGCGTTTATCCTTAACTTTAAATTAAAAGGCGTAAACCTTTTTAGGACAGCCTACTACATTCCCTCCATCCTTGGGGGGAATGTAGCGGTTTCCATTGTGTGGCGCGAGCTTTTCTCCAGTCATGGGCCGGTTAACTCTGTCCTTGGTATATTTGGCGTAGAGCCTTTTTCTTGGCTGACGCATCCTACATTCGCGCCGCTTACACTTGTGTTCCTATCGGCGTGGCAGTTTGGTTCTGTCATGCTTATTTTCCTTGCTGCATTGCAAAATGTTTCACCCACGCTGTACGAAGCAGCCAGTATAGACGGCGCACGTAAGTGGCGGCAGCTTTTCGCCATTACACTGCCAATAATCACTCCGGTAGTTCTTTTTAATACCGTAAACGTACTTATCCGGCATTTTCAGGCATTTAACGAGGGATTTCTTATTACACAACGCGGGCCCAGCCGCGCAACAGATTTCTTAAATATTATGATTTATGATTTCGCGTTTTTACGTATGCAATTTGGACTGGCATCTGCCATTACATTATTGCTCCTTGCCGCTATTGGTCTCCTTACGGCGATCTTATTTTTCTCATCCAAATATTGGGTGCATTATAACGATTAGGAGGCCGCTAAAATGAGCAGACGAGCAAACATAAACGCAATCCTGCGTTATACGATACTTATCGCTGTAGGTATAGTGCTTATCTATCCACTGTTGTGGATGGCGGGTTCTTCTTTTAAGGAAAATGCAGACATTTTTGGCAACTTGGCAATTCTGCCGCCGGAAGGACGCTGGCGTTTCGACCATTTTGGTGCGGCATGGCAGTTGTCTACCACCCGCAATATGTTGTTCTACTATATGAACACGCTGCGCTTCCTTATACCGCGCGTTGTAGGTACAGTTATTTCTTGCACGGTTGTAGCATTTGCAATTGGACGCTTCTCTTTCCCCGGCAAAAAAATTGTTTTTACAATTGTACTTGTTACGCTTCTTATGCCGGAATTAGCGTTTCGTATCCCTGTATTCCTGCTGTATAGCAGGCTGGGCTTGGTTAATACTTTTGCGTCATTATACTTGCACGATTTCTTTGGCGTTAACTCGTTCTTCGTATTTATGATAATTCAGTTTATGCGCACCATCCCGCGCGAGCTGGACGAAGCCAGTGTAATTGACGGCTGCGGCCCTCTCCGCACACTGGTATACATTCTGGTGCCTGTGCTTCGGCCTATTATCATTACTGTAGGCTTACTCACATTTATGTGGGGTATGAATGATTTCCAGGGCCCGCTCATTTTCCTGCGTTCTCCGGAGAATAATGTACTGGCTCAAGGGCTGGCCAACCTAATTCAGGTATATGAAGAAGTGCCGCAGTTTGGCCGTAGTTTTGCGGCAGCGTTAATGGGCATGATGCCTACCATTGCAATTTTCTTCATGTGCAGCCGTTTCTTTGTAGAAGGCGTAACCAATTCTGGCGGGAAGGAGTAGCTATATGGATCAACGACTTGTGAAACCTATATTTTGGCCGGTATTATTGTTAAGCTGCGCATCACTGTCGGTTATGACGTTTTTCCTTATCGGCGGTATGGTGTCCAGCCGGGCAGAAGATTATTTTATCGCGGCAATTACAGGGTTTATCTTATTCTTAATTGCGCGTACCGTACAAAATAATGTGGCGGAACCGCCAAAGATGGCCATTTTTATGATGTTTTTCATCATAGCTTTGGCGGCGTTATTGGTATTTGTAATGAATAATGCTTTAGTTCATACCGATCATGTAAACTTTGCGGCATTCGAAGGGCATAGGCTGCACGGCACACTGGCATACATGCCCCGGGGCGTAAGGTGGTTAAGCAATTACCGCCAATGGTCTGCCGCTTTGACTGACGCCGGGTTTACCCTTACAGGGTTATACGTTGCGTTGCACCGTGCCGTCTACCTTTCGTACGGTATAATTGCCGGTGCAGTGTTTATCGTACTGCAAACGGCTACATGTGCCTTGTTGTTCATTGGCACCAAACCCGGAAACAAGAAATTTAGACATTAATATACAAGGGAAGTGCGAGTATGTTATTTCGTCGTGTGTTAGCTAATTTCGTAGATGTTTTTACTTTTGTGGCTATCGTCGTCGCCGTTTTCGTGTTTGTGCTTCCTTTTTTTGTACCCATTCCGGATGGGCAGGAAATGGGGCCGGTCTGGGCGGTGTTGGCACTTGTTGGCGTGGCAGGCTTTACCCTGGCGATACAGTGGCCGTTTTACTTAAATAATCAAACCATAGGCAAAGCGTTTTTTGGTTTGCGTATAAAAAGTACTAACACTGCGCGGCCCCTAACACCAACAATAATTCTCCAGCGGGAATTATTTGCAAAAATTTTCACGGCATATTTCATGTGCCTGCCTGTGCTTTGGGGCAGCCCGGGTTATCATGACATCGCCTGTGAAACAGAAGTGGATTGGTTGGGATAAAATGAAAAAAATAATTAATTACGTTGATAATTTACTGGCTCAATCTACACCAGAGGCCCCGGCATGGAATATTGAGCACACACTTGAGGGCAAAAAGCCCAAGTGGAATTATATTGATGGCTGTATGATTAAAGCCATTATTGATTTGTTTTACGCAGTCGGTGAAAAAAAATATTTCGACTTCGCCAAGAAATACATAGATTTTTTTGTGGATGACAGCGGCGGAATATTAGGTTACCGGGTAGATGAGTATAATTGTGACAATATAAATATGGGCAAAGTTTTGTTTGATTTGTACAGGGCTTCCGGGGAAGAGAAGTATAAAAAGGCAATTTCCTTTTTACATTCACAACTTCTTACGCACCCCCGTACACATGCAGGCAGCTTCTGGCATAAAAAGATTTATCCCAACCAAGTTTGGTTGGATGGGTTATACATGGTGCAGCCTTTTTATATGGATTACGAAATGCTGATAGGCGGCAGAACAAATTATCAGGACATACTCCGGCAGTTTAAAAATGTTTATGACATAATGCTGGATAAAGATACGGGACTGTATTATCATGGTTATGACGAATCTCGGCAGATGTTTTGGGCAGACAAAACAACAGGGCTAAGTAAAAACTTCTGGACACGTTCCATAGGCTGGTATATTATGGCCTTAGTTGATACAGCAGATAAATTGGACGAACAGTTTTTTTATGAACGGGAAATTTTACAAAATTACTTAAAGGAAGCTTTAGATTCTGTACTAAAAATGGCCGACCCGGCCACTAAAATGTTTTACCAGGTAACAAACCAACCAACCCGTCAAGGGAATTATCTAGAAACAAGCGGAACTTGCGCAATTGCTTATTCTTTAATGAAAGGGGCAAGACTAAAATATTTACCGGATTATTATTTTGATTATGGCCGGGAAATATTTGAATCCGTTGTAAAGCATAAGCTTGTGCTTACAGACGACACATTTGTTTTAAAAGATATTTGCTTAGTTGCGGGGCTTGGCGGTATGCCGGGCAAAGGCGATTACCAGCCAAGGGATGGCACGTTCGAATACTACGTATCCGAGCCTAAAGTGGACAATGATGCAAAAGGTGTTGCTCCGTTTTTATTTGCATATGCGGAAATACAGAAACTGTTAGGAGGTTTAAAATGAAAATTGGCGTACGTGCTCATGATTTTGGAAGGCAGCCTGCCCAATCACTTGCCGCAAATATAAAAAAGGCCGGTTTTGACTGTGTTCAGTTAGCCCCGGCCAAGGCAATAGAGGGCATTAACAGCTTTGACGACATAACAGAAAGCAGTTTAGAAGTTATGCATACAGCTTTCCTGCATAACAATGTAGAAATTACGGTACTTGGCTGTTATATCGAGCCGTCTGTCCCGGACAAGGAACCCCGGTTAAAAAATGTAGACATCTTCAAAGCCAACCTAACGAACGCAAAAAAACTGGGGGTAAAAATTGTAGGCACAGAAACTACGGGCATGGATATATTCACCCCCCAAGCTGAACGGGAAAAGATTTTTGTTTTGCTAAAAGACAGCGTTATGCGAATGGTAGAACAGGCAGAAAAAGAAGACGTGTTTATCGGTATAGAACCTGTTGCGGAACATACGCTTAACACCCCAGATTTGACCAGAAGGCTGCTGGACGAAGTAAAGTCTGATAAACTAAAAATAATCTTTGATCCGGTTAATCTGGTTTTGCCCGGCACAATTCATAGGCAGGACGAGATTTTTCACGAACTTTTTACTATACTTGGTGAAGACATTGTAGCTGTTCATATAAAAGACATTGTTATAGAAGATGGCCAAAAGACCTGGCGCAATATAGGTGAGGGCGTAATCAACTACCGGCTGATTTTTGACTGGCTTCTAAAGCACAAACCGGATATACGAATATTACGTGAAGACGCACACATGGACAGCTATGAAAAAGACATTAAGGCAATGTATGCATTGTCGAAAACATAAAACGAAAGGAAGATAATCATGAAACTAGACATCAGATACGCGAACCATCCCGACGATGTGAAAAAGTACACAACGGAGGATTTGCGCAAGCACTTTTTAATCGAACATGTATTTATTCCCGACGAAGCAAATCTTGTTTATTCCCACATCGATCGTATTATCGTAGGCGGTATTATGCCGGTTACAAAAACATTGACTCTAACCGCGGGCAAGGAAATGGGAGTTGATGCGTTTTTCGAGCGCAGGGAAGGCGGAATCATTAACATTGGCGGTAAAGGTGTAATTACGTTGGACAGTAAGGTTTTTACGTTAAACCGGCAAGACGGTTTGTATATCGGCATGGGTGTAAAGGAAATTTTATTTGAGGCTGCCGATCCGACCGATCCTCCAAAATTTTATTTTAACTCTGCACCGGCCCATCATGGCTATCCAAGTACTTTAATTACACTCGAAAATGCAAGAAAAGTCCACCTTGGCAGCACTGAAACTTCTAACAAGCGCACAATTAACCAATATGTACACCCAGATGTTGTAGCATCTTGTCAGCTGGTTATGGGTATGACCATTCTTGATACAGGCAGTGTCTGGAATACAATGCCAAGCCACACCCATGAACGCCGGATGGAGGCATATTTCTATTTTGACATGGCCCAAGATGCCCGTGTAGTGCATTTAATGGGGCAGCCAACAGAAACCAGACATATTATTATGGCCAACGAGCAGGCTGTACTTTCGCCAAGTTGGTCTATACATTCCGGGGTTGGCACAGGTTCTTATACATTCATATGGGGTATGTGCGGCGAAAATATAACATTTACAGATATGGATCACATTGCAATGGAAGACTTAAGGTAAAACCTCTATGAAACAGGAGCATATTACTATTGATGTTGTGTCTCAGATGGCAGGGGTATCTAAAACCACTGTTTCCCGATATCTTAACCAAAAGTACGAGCATATGTCAGAAAAGACTAAAAACAAAATTAAGTCTGTAATTGAGGAGCTGGATTATCGTCCAAACCTTATTGCCCGTAACCTAAAATCTCAAAAAACAAATTTGATTGGAGTTATTGTTTCCGATGTTACTAATCCTGTTACCGTACAGCTAATCAAAGGTGTAATTGATCAATGTACAAACGAAGGGTACCAGGTGATAATCGCCAGCAGTGACGAAAAAGTAGTCAAAGAGAAGGAATATATACATTCCATGGTGGATAGGCAGGTAGAAGGGCTGATTATAAGCATAGTCAATTACAACGAGTTTGAAATGCTTGAGACTTTAAGCGAAAAGGGCGTAAAAATTGTACTGGCAGACCGTACGATAAATAAGCCGGTTTTAGATATGGTTACTACCGATAACTATGACATGACAAAAGTTGTCATACAGTCTTTGTACAATATGGGGTTTGAGGCAGTGGCTCTGTTTTCGTCGGATTTGCTAAGAAGTAACGTGCGCTTGGCCAGGTACAGTGCTTTTCTTAACCAGTCCGAAATGTATGTGCCTAACCCAAGTAAATTGGTCTATATTTTTAACGAGGACAACGAAGAAGAATACAAAAAAGGCCTTTCCGACTTCATTGGCAGGCATCCCGGCCGCAAAGTTGCGGCTTTTGCAACAACACCAATGGCTTTGTTAAACCTACTTGGGGCTGCCCGTGATTTAGACCTTCGTATCCCCGAAGACATTGGTGTATGCGGGTATGACAACTTGCATTGGACAAAACTGATAGGCGGCGGCATAACGGTAGTTGAGCAGCCTTTTTATGAGGTAGGTGTAGAAAGTGCCAAAATGCTTATAAAAAGGATTAGGAATCAGGTGGATGACAGCCCTAAGTATATAGAGCTTAAATCCAAACTAATTTTGAGAAATTCTACGAATATAGGAGAGAGGCATAATGGGATTTGATATGAAATCATTTAGATTGGACGGCAAAATTGCTCTGGTTACGGGCGGTACAATGGGAATTGGCCTGGCCTTAGGCGTTGCCATGGCAAATGCAGGTGCCAAAATAGTTTTTAACAGCATCAATCAGGAAAGTGTTGACGAAGGCCTGGAAAACTATAAACAGCATGGCATAGATGCAAAAGGGTATGTATGTGATGTAACCGATGAAGCCGGTGTGGAAGCTATGATTAAAGAAATCCGTAGCGATGTAGGCATTATCGATATTTTGGTAAACAATGCCGGAATTATAAAGCGTATACCTATGCTTGAAATGTCTGTGGCAGACTTTAGGGAAGTAATTGATGTTGATCTTAACGGGCCGTTTATTATGGCCAAAGCGGCTATTCCCGGTATGTTAGAGAAGGGCCATGGGAAAATTATAAATATCTGCTCTATGATGAGCGAACTTGGCCGTGAGACAGTTGCAGGGTATGCAGCAGCCAAAGGCGGACTAAAAATGCTGACAAAAAACATTTGTGCAGAATTTGGCCATGCAAACATACAATGCAACGGCCTTGGCCCCGGATATATTGCGACGCCTCAAACCGCACCCTTGCGCCAGAAGCAGCCGGATGGTTCGCCCCATCCTTTCGACAGTTTCATAATAGCCAAAACCCCTGCGTCACGGTGGGGTACACCGGAGGACTTACAAGGCCCGGCAGTGTTTTTGGCATCAAGTGCCTCCGACTTTGTTAACGGTCACATTCTGTATGTAGACGGCGGGATACTTGCATATATTGGTAAGCAGCCGTAAGCGTACATTGAGGGAGGCCACTATAATGAAGCCATTTATGGACAAGAATTTTTTGCTTAATAGCGATACAGCGGTAGAATTATTTGACTACTGCAAGGATTTACCTATCATAGATTATCATTGCCATTTGATACCCGGTGAAATTGCAGAAAATAAGCGTTTCCGTAATATTACGGATCTGGCCTTGGGTGGGGATCATTACAAGTGGCGGTTAATGCGTGCCAATGGCGTAGCCGAAGAATTTATTACCGGCACAGGTTCAGACGAAGAAAAATTTTACCACTGGTGTGCAACTCTTGAAGATTGCATTGGCAGCCCTTTGTATCACTGGACGCATTTGGAAATGCGGCGGTATTTTGACTACGATGGGCCAATTACCGGAGAACGTGCAAAAGAGATTTTTGTACATTGCAACAGCATTATAAACAATGACGATTTTTCTGCATGGTCTATATTTAAGAAGTTTAAAGTTGAGCAGATAGGGACTACAGATGACCCTGCCGATTCATTGGAATATCATGCTCAAATGGCAAGCCATCGTGCAAAGGACCCTAAACTGCCGATTGTATCTCCCACCTTTAGGCCTTCAAAGGCAATGAGCATTGAAGCGGCAAATTTTGCGGAGTATGTGCAGGACTTATGCAATGCCAGCGGCATCTCTGTCAAAGGCAGCAGCGGCTCTGCAAGTGAGTGTTGGGATAACTTTTTGGCAACACTTGCTCAGCGGATTGATTTCTTCCACAAAACGGGCTGCCGCATATCCGATCATGCCCTAGACCCGCCGGTTTTCGCCGAATGCGACCAGAGCGATGCGGCACTTATCTTCGTGAAGGCACTGTCCGGACATAGCCTTTCTCAATTGGAAATTAATCAATATAAAACTGCCCTAATGCAGTGGCTTGGCCAACAGTACGCGAACCGTGGCTGGGTGATGCAGCTTCACATGGGGGCGCAGCGCAACAACAATACGCGGATGACACAAAAATTAGGCCCTGATACAGGTTACGATTCTATGTCTGATGCAGGCTACTCACGCCCATTGTCACAACTACTGGACGCATTGGAAATGAAAGAATCCTTACCAAAAACTATTTTATACGGGCTTAATCCAATTTCAGATGCAATGTTATCAACAATGATCGGTAATTTCCAGTGCGGCGGCGTACCGGGCAAAATCCAGTGGGGTGCTGCGTGGTGGTTTAACGATACCAAAACAGGCATGCAAAACCATTTGATTACACTGGCCAATAACGGTGTGCTTACGCGCTTTATTGGAATGCTAACAGATTCCCGCAGTTTTATGTCTTATCCGCGCCATGAATATTTCCGCCGTATTATGGTTCAAACAGTTGCAGATTGGGTAGATAACGGAGAATTTCCGTTGGATAAAGCAAAACTGCGCAAAATTGTGGAAGGCATATCTTATCGCAATGCCGCAGAGTATTTTACACATTAAAACAGCAAACAATAAAATTGAGGAGAATAAAAATGCTAAATGTAAAATCCAAAGAGAATTGTATGTTTGATCAAATTTCGTTGGGCGAGGTTATGCTTCGTCTCGACCCCGGCGAAGGTCGTATCCGTACTTCTCGCTACTTTCAGGCATGGGAGGGCGGCGGCGAATACAATGTAGCCAGAGGCTTACGCAAATGCTTTAAACTAACCACCGCTGTTGTAACAGCTTTTGCGGACAACGATATTGGATACTTGATAGAGGATTTTATCCTTCAAGGCGGTGTAGATACCCGTTTTGTCAAGTGGGTCTCATACGACGGAATAGGGCGTAATGCCCGTAATGGCCTTAACTTCACTGAAAGAGGTTTTGGCGTACGCGGTGCTATTGGCGTAAGTGACAGGGCTAACACAGCCGCCGCTAACCTAAAACCGGGTGATATAGACTGGGACTATATTTTTGGTACATGCGGTGCGCGTTGGTTCCACACAGGCGGTATTTTTGCCGCGTTGTCTGAATCATCTGCTCAGGTGGCTTTAGAAGCTGTAAAATGTGCAAAAAAATATGGCACAATTGTAAGCTACGACCTTAACTACCGCCCATCTTTATGGAAAGACATAGGCGGTAAAGCAAAAGCCCAAGAAGTAAATAAAGAAATTGCAAAGTACATTGATGTTATGATTGGCAACGAAGAAGACTTCACCGCTTGCCTTGGCCTTGAAATTGAAGGCAATAATGAAAGCCTGTCGGAGCTTAATATTGATGGCTACAAGAGTATGATTAATGCCGCATCTGCCGCATACCCTAATTTTAAGGTTATCGGCACCACATTACGTGAGGTAAAAACCGCCACAATCAATGATTGGTCTGCGCTTTGTTGGGCAGAAGGTCAAATTTATCATGGTATGGAATTTACCGGTCTTGAAATATTGGACCGTGTAGGCGGCGGCGACAGTTTTGCGTCCGGGTTAATTTACGGTCTTATGACAGGTAAAGATTATCAAACTGCGGTAAACTACGGTGTTTGCCATGGCGCGCTTGCCATGACCACCGCAGGTGACACCACCACAGCATTGCAAAAGGAAGTTGAGGGGCTTATGAAAGGCGCAGGAGCCAGAGTACAAAGATAGGGTAGGTGATTTAATGACAACAAACAAATTTTCTTGGGACGGCTTTAACAAGGGCATATGGACAGAAGAAGTAAATGTCCGCGATTTTATTCAAAAAAACTATACACCATACAACGGTGATGATTCTTTTCTTGCAGATGCAACCGAACGTACCAAACAGCTTTGGGATGAAGTTTGCAAGCTTACAAAACTAGAGTCTGAAAACGGTATTTTAGATGTGGAGACCAAAATCCCCACAACAATTACATCACATCCGCCCGGATATATTAATAAAGAACTTGAAACGATTGTGGGCCTGCAAACAGACAAGCCTTTAAAGCGGGGCATTATGCCAAAAGGCGGTATTAGAGTTATCCAAAGCGCAATGAAAGCCTATGGATACACACTGGATCCGCAGGTAGAAGAGATTTATTCTAACCACCGTAAATCTCATAATGACGGTGTTTTTGATGTATATACAGACGATATGCGCGCTGCACGCAGGACAGGCATAATCACAGGTTTGCCGGACGCATATGGCCGGGGCCGTATAATAGGCGATTATCGTCGTGTGGCACTGTATGGTACAGAGTTTCTTATCCACGATAAGAAAAACCAGCTTGCGCAAGAAGACCTTTCTGTGCTGATGGAAAACAACATTCAGCTAAGAGAAGAGTTGTGTGAGCAAATTCGCGCATTAAAAGATTTAGAAATTATGGCGGCTTCATACGGCTTTGACATTTCTAAGCCTGCGGAAAACGCAAAAGAAGCCATTCAGTGGACGTACTTTGCATACCTTGCCTCTACAAAGCAGCAAGACGGTGCGGCAACATCTTTGGGGCGCGTGGCTACATTTTTGGATATTTATATGGAACGCGACCTTGCAAACGGCACAGTTACAGAAACAGAGTTACAGGAATTTATGGACCATTTCGCAATGAAACTGCGTATGATCCGTTTCCTGCGCACCCCGGAATACAATGCTTTGTTTAGCGGTGACCCCACATGGGTAACGGAAGCCATAGGCGGTATGGGTGAAGACGGACGCACTTTGGTAACAAAAAATTGCTTTCGTATGATTCACACCCTCAAAACCCTGGGCCCCGCACCGGAGCCAAACCTTACGGTTTTATGGAGTCAAAAGCTGCCGCAAGGGTTTAAAAATTACTGCGCAAAAATGTCTATCGAAACAAGCTCTATCCAATACGAGAATGATGACTTGATGCGCGGCTACTGGGGCGACGATTATGGCATTGCCTGCTGCGTATCCGCAATGCGGCTGGGCAAACAGATGCAGTTTTTTGGTGCCCGTGCCAACCTTGCCAAAGCTCTCACATACGCAATAAATGGCGGCAAAGACGAAAAAAGCGGTGACCAAGTGGCCGCAGAGTTTGCACCAATTACAACGGAATATTTGGACTACGATGAGGTGTATCGCCGTTTTGACCAAATGATGGATTGGCTTGCGTCTTTGTACATCAGTACTCTTAATGTTATCCATTATATGCACGACAAATACAATTACGAAAGCCTGCAGCTTGCCCTTCACGATAAAGATATTTTGCGCACTCAAGCCTGCGGCATTGCAGGGCTTTCTGTGGTGGCAGATTCTCTTTCTGCGATAAAACACGCGAAAGTAAAGGCTATCCGCAATGAAAACGGCTTGGTAGTTGACTATGAAATTGAAGGAAGTTACCCTGCCTATGGCAACAACGACGAACGCGTAGATAAAATTGCTTACGATATTGTAAAAAATTTCATGGCAAAGCTGGAAAAACAAAAATTCTACCGCAATGCGGTGCCAACCCTTTCTGTGCTTACCATTACGTCAAATGTAGTGTATGGCAAGGCAACGGGCGCGACCCCGGATGGCCGTAAAGCCGGTGAGCCATTTGCCCCGGGTGCCAACCCAATGCATGGCCGTGATAAAAAGGGCGCGTTGGCATCCATGTCCTCTGTGGCAAAGTTGCCGTATGCCTATTCGCAAGACGGTATTTCTTATACATTTTCTATGGTGCCGCGGGCCCTTGGCGGCAATCTGGCTACACGTATTGCAAACCTGGTTGGCCTGTTGGACGGTTATTTTGCGGATGACGGTCACCATATCAACATTAACGTATTCGACAAGGAAACCTTGTTGGACGCTATGAAGCACCCGGAAAAATATCCACAATTAACTATACGCGTGTCCGGTTATGCGGTAAACTTTATAAAGTTAACCGAAGAGCAGCAACTGGAAGTAATTCACCGTACCTTCCACGAAAGGATTTAGCATGAAAATTAGTCAAGGCTATGTACACTCGATTTATAATGGCGGCATGGTAGACGGCCCGGGAATACGCAGTGTTGTATTCCTATCGGGCTGTCCTTTGCGTTGCAAATATTGCCACAACCCGGATTCTTGGGAGAAGACAAGCGGCAAGCTTATGACAGTGGACGAAGTCGTGGAGGAAGTGCTGAAATACAGGACTTTTTATAAAGTTTCCGGTGGTGGTATTACAATTTCCGGTGGTGAGCCATTTTTGCAGGCCCAATTTTTGACGGAAATCTTAAAAGCCTGCAAACTTCACGGGATTAACACAGCCATAGATACATCCGGTTATGCAAGCTTGGGCAGCGCGAAAAAGGCGTTCAAGTATACAGACTTGCTTTTGTTGGATATTAAGGGTTACTATCCGGAGAACTATAAAAGTATAACGGGCGTTGCCATAGATAAAACTTTGGCGATGCTGGAACTTGCCAAAGAACTAAACCTGCCCACATGGATTCGTTATGTTCTTGTCCCGGGTTTAACGGATAACAAAGATGAACTAAAAGACCTGGCAGACTTTTTGCGTAGTTTTGACAATATAGAGAATATAGATGTACTCCCCTTCCACAAGGAAGGGGAGTACAAATGGCACAGCCGTAGTCTTCCGTACGAGTTGGCGGACACACCGCCGCCGACACGGGAGTTGCTGGCAGAAGTAAAAAAAATATTTCATTTATTCGATACTCTTCAATGATTCCACCATATCTATTGCAACTATTTTCCAATGAGTCACAAAATTTACAAACATCGCAAAGGCAAACGACAGCGCGGCGGCGTACACGAAACTCGTCGCGTTAATGTCCCTTGGGAATTTGATCATTGTAATTTCAATAGATGAAATAACAAAATTGCTCAAATAATAACCGGCAACTAAACCTATAATAATGCCTATAATTGTAACTGCCAGGTTTTCGCGGCCAATATACATAGAAGTTTCTCTGTCTTGGAAGCCCAATACTTTTACTGTGGCCAGTTCGCGCCGTCTTTCTGCCAGGTTTATAATTGTAAGGTTAAACAGTACAATAAAGGATAGTGTACAAGATGCCAGTAAAATTAGAATAGTTACAATGCCCAAAGCGTCTGTCGAATCTCTGACGCCTTGCTCTCGCTCTGCCATACATATTACCGCACGTACACCGTCGATGGCCAAAATTTGCCGATTATCAACTTCGCCTCTTACAAGCAAAATATTGGGGTATAAGGCTGCACCAAACACTTCGGCATAATACTCCGGGGACATGTACACATAGTGTACCACATAGTTTTCTACAATGTTGTAGACATAAATCCAAAAGGTTTCTCCGGTACCCATCCTAAGCCCGGCGGTGTCACCAACGGAAAGCCCTAAATCTCTGGCCAGTTTTTCTGTTAGTACGGCACCGCTGCCGGGGATTTGCACTGGTGTGCCGTCTAAAGCTGTCAGCCGGATAAAATACGGTACTGAATCTGTGCATTCCGGTACAATAATTGAGGCGGCAATTTGCCCCAAATCTGTCTGGACCGTTGTTGTTTCCTGACGCGAGTACAGCCTGTATTGGGCAGGGATGGTTTCATTTAAAGTCAGCCGCTGCCCGGGGTCTGTAATTTCTTCAACATGAATAATTGTATCGTAAAGCAGTATCTCTGTGTATTGCAAGTCTGCAATCCTGCCAAGGCTGTCACGCATGGCAAATGCAGTTACAATAAGTGCAGTGCAGCCTATGATCCCGGTTAGCGTCATTAAGAAACGCCGTTTATAGCGAAAAATGTTCCGGGAAGTTACTTTTTCTATAAAACCCAGCCGGTTCCACACAAAAGGAACCCGTTCCAAAAGAACGCGTTTTCCGGGCTTTGGAGCCTTTGGGCGCAAAAGTTCTGCCGGTGCGCCGGATATTGTTTTTACACAGGTAATAATTGTTGTTATTAGTACAGAAAGTACGGATACTAAAATTGCGATTGCTGAAATTGCCCATGGAATAGGTGTTTCGATAGGGGGCATGGAATATAAATTACTGTAGGCATCTGCAATAATTCGCGGAAATACCTGACTCCCAATTCCTACGCCTATTATCCCGCCCAAAATACCGGAAACTGCGGCGTACAGCCCGTATTTAAAGATAACAGAGAAAGAGCCGAATCCCAGTGCCTTATAAGTCCCAATTTGCGCCCTGTGTTCTTCTACCATACGGGACATTGAAGTTAGCGACACAAGAATTGCCACAAGTAAAAACACAACAGGAAACACATATCCAATTTGCTTAAGCCGCAATGTGTCCTGATAATAAGCGTCAAATGCAATACCGTCTTTGCGTGTGAAGTAATGCCATTCCGGCGCGGGAATAAATTCTAACGCCCTGGTACGGGCGTAAAATTGCGCAAACCCAGCATAACGTGCTTCCCAAGCTGCTTTTGTTTCCAATGCAAACGCGTCCATATCTTCGGGCGAATCGCTTGCCCTGGCGATGGCCTCGTTAAGCTGCGTAATAATCATCATTATTTCTTCCATTTGGGTTTCAATGCCCTCAAGCCGGCCTATGGCCTCGTAAATTCCGGCGTGAAACGCTTCTATTTGTGCATCCCCGGTTAGCGTTAACATTGCCCTCCACTCTTCAGCCAAATCGTCGTATTCCCGGGAAAGGTTGAATATTTCGCGAGAGCCTTTCATCTCTATGTAAACATCCGTGAATACTTCAAGGAGATAAGCACTTTGATGTAAATATACGTAGTAGCTGATTACTCCGTTGCCAAGGGTGGTATGCCCGCGCTGAAATGTAAGAAATAATGGTGACGAAACTACACCTACAATTGTAAACTCATTAGTTGCGAAAATATTTTCGAAGCGTGCCATGTCAGTTAAGCTTAGTGTAATGCGGTCGCCAATAACGTAGCCGCCATGTTCAAAAAGACGTCGTTCTACAACAATTTCACTATAATTCCGTGGAAATCTGCCTTCTTTTAATGTAAGAAAATTAAGTCTATCCGGCATAGAGAACGTGCGTACAGGGCGTCTTTCCCCGCCGACAGACACATACACGTCAATAATATACGAACCCATGACTTCGGCCACACCATAGGTATTGCGTATAGCGGCAATATCATTTTCTGTAAAGCCGGTAGTAGACCTTAAGTGCAGGTCGTACAAGCTATGTTCGGTGTATTTTCTGTTGGCCGCATTTTGCATATTAATTGCCGCAGCCTGTAGGCCGACAATTACCATCGCGCCAAGGGCAGTAATAAATACCAACGATGTAAAACGGGCTTTATTACGTGCTATTTCACGTAAAATATCTTTCCAAAAGGGTCTCACGGCACTCACCACTCAATTTCTTCAACAGGTACCGGTGAAGGGTTGTCCATTACATACTCTGCTTTGCCGCTTTTTATTTTTATGATTCTGTCTGCCATAGGAGTAATTGCGGAATTGTGAGTTATAACTACTACGGTTACATTATTTTTCCGGCATGTATCATACAAAAGCGAAAGTATACCTTTACCTGTTTCGTAGTCCAGTGCGCCTGTTGGCTCGTCGCATAAAAGCAATTTTGGTTTTTTGGCCAAAGCCCTGGCGATTGCCACACGCTGCTGTTCCCCGCCGGAAAGCTGGGAAGGAAAATTATACATGCGATCGGTAAGCCCTACATCACGTAAAATAGCTTTTGGATCGTAAGCGTTTTTGCAAATATGTGTTGCAAGTTCTACATTTTCCAGTGCGGTAAGGTTTTGAATTAAGTTGTAAAACTGAAAAACAAATCCTACATCGTTACGCCTGTACAGGCAGCGGGCACGGCTTTTAAGCTTAGTTATTTCCTGCGAAAATGCAAGAACATGGCCCCCTGTAACGGTGTCCATCCCCCCAAGGATATTTAAAACGGTACTTTTGCCCGCGCCGGATGGGCCGACAATTACATTAAAGCCGCCATTTAAAAGGGAAAAACTAATCCCGTCCAATGCACGTATTGTTACATTCCCGTTAGTATATTCACGCACTACATCAATGAATTGAACGGCATATTTATTGTTCATTAATTTTGATTCCATTTTATTTTACTGCTCCTGTCTGTACAATTTTTCGTAATTTTCCATTAATTCAATAAAAATTTCGCTGCTTCCCCCGGCGTCCGGGTGGTGTTTTTTTGCCAGTTCTCTAAATTTCTTTTTAATTTCTGCCCGGGCGGCTGTTGGAGGCAGCCCAAGATTCTTAAGAATTGCCGGGTCATAAAACTCAACTCCTGTTATATTGTTATCTTTGTAAAATGCATAGTAGATTTTTGCAAAAAACTCGTCAATTACCCGGTTATATTCTTCTTTGGTCATTTTGGTTAATGTCGGCAATGAGTATTTTGCGTTGCTGTCAGCGGTGCCCCGCAAGTCAAAGAAAGAATCCCAAACCAAGCTGTTACCATTTATTATTTTTTCGAATGTTTTAAGCTTACGCACCTTGTGCTTGAGGTGGTCAGAGTCGGACAATTTATAGTATGGCATTGGGGATTACCTCAGTGTTTTTTCATAAAAAGCCTTTATACATTCAAATGTTTTCTCGCTGATATTATGCTCAATTTTACAGGCATCTGCAATGGCGGTTTCTTTGTCTACGCCAATGGCGATTAGTATGTTGGATAAAAGCATGTGTCTTTCATGAATGCCTTGGGCGATTTTAGTCCCTTTTTCTGTCAGGTGAATGTTACGGCTGCTGTCCAGTGTAATATATCCGTTATCACGGAATTGCTTCATTATTATGCTTATTGTTGGTTTTGAAAAGCCCATGTGGTTGGCTATGTCAACTGACCTAACTTTGCCATTTTGTTTTGTAAGTACATAAATTGTTTCCAGATAGTCTTCGGCAGATGCTTGAATTTTCATTAGGTCACCTCTTTATATACTGCACCATTACGTGCGTATTTGCAACAATTTCATTAGAATTGGTTGTAAGGAAAATTCTTCTATTATTTTTTGTACAGATTCCAATGCATTATGGTTCTTTTTGTCGCGTCTTGCCCGTATAAGTAAATTTTTGGCCGTATGCTCCATAGGAGTGAACTCGATTATCTGGGCTTTATAACCCATATGTTCCAGCAGTTTTGCACGGATTGCGTCTGTTGCAAGGGATGCGACTCGTTCTTCAATAATACCGTAATTTGTGAAAATATCAAGACTGCGGGGCTTCATTTGGTTTCGCAGTTCGTGTTGGCAGCACGGTACGGCGCAAATAAGGTCCGCGTTCCAATTTATTGCGTTAAAAAGAGCATAGTCGGTGGCGGTGTCACAGGCATGCAAAGATATTACTATGTTAAAAGTTTTAGGTTTGCCCCAGTTTTGGATTGGCGGTTCTGTCTGATTTCCAATGTCGCCAAGTTTAAACACCAATGAAGTATACCCATATTTTTCTGCTGCTTTTGTACAAGATTCTATCACAGATTCGTTTAAATCTAAACCACAAATGTTGACAGGCAGTTTGCAAATTTCCGTAAAGAAGTGATACACCAAAAATGTTAAATAGGACTTGCCGCAGCCAAAATCAATAATATTAACCGTTGTACCGCTGTTAAGGTTTTTTGTTTCGTCGGCGATAAGTTCGATAAAGCGGTTAATTTGCTGAAATTTATCATGCATTTGTGTGGCTACCTTGTACTCCTTTGTAAATACGCCCATATCCACAAGGGCGGGAATTGGCTCGCCTTCCCGGATTATGTGGTTTTTTTGCTTGTTAAAGGTACCGCTTTTGAAATTTGCTGTTTGCGGCTGCTTACTTGATACTTTCGATGTGGTTAGAAGTCTGCCTTTTTTTGTGACACGGGCGGAATACTCCCGTTTGCCGTCCCACGCGGTATACTGGGAAAATGCCGTACCCAGTAACTCATCTACAAAAGGTTTTACATCGTTCTTGTGTAAATTTTTGTGAAAGACCTGTTTGGCAGTGAACATGCTTGCCTGGTATTTTTCGCCGTTAGAAAGGATTTCTACGCGGGTGTATTCGGTTTCGCTGTTTTTTACAGGGCTTGATAGTAAAATTTTGTAGATGTTCTCGCTAAAAGGGAGTTCGTTCATGTGTGTGCCTCACTGTCGTTAAATTAATAAGTATGTAAGTAAGTTAATTGTACCACATTTTGCACCAAATGTTTACCCCAAATAAGCAAGTGGTAAAAATCTTCACAGACTCCCTTCGAATTTACCTTGACAATTTGGCTGTATAAACCTAGCATTGACGTATCAAAAAGAATAGGACTGATGAAAATGACATACGCGCTTTTGAAAAACCCCGCCCACACCCGTGTATCGTACCAGGATTCGGACATTTTGGCAGTAAACGAACTTATGGTTTTGACAGAAGATTTGAGTACAGATGAAATACGCCCCGTAGAAATTGGCGGTGTGACATATGTATTATTCGATTGTGACAGGCCGCTTGACGAAAGCATTATCCGTACCCTTTCCCGCCTGTCTTTTGTGTACGCGGTTTTTGAATTGCATGGGGATTTGTTGAAACCCGTCGTGTTAAACGCCGATTATTTCATAGACCAGGAATTAAGCGGTATTTTAAAGTACTCCGGCAAAACCAACGAGTTGTTTACGCGCCTTATGCTAAACCTTGCACAATTTTACATGAAAAACCCACCGGAAGTTTTGAATATCCTGGACCCGCTGGCAGGGAAGGGGACCACCCTGTTTGAAGCATTAATACAGGGTCATAATGCGTACGGCGTAGAAGTTGACGAGAAAGTGGTACACGAAAGCGTGGTGTACGTAAAAAAATATCTTGAAACAGTAAAATACAAGCACGAAACCCATACGGAGAAAATAAGCGGACAATCAATCATCGGGAAATTCACTTCCTCCCGTAACCAAGTTACAATTGCCCGCAGTAAGCAAGAAGAAAAGCAGGGAAATGTCCGTCATTTTGAAATTTTGGACGGTGACACGCGAAATGTGTCCATACTTTTCAAAAAAAATCACTTCCATGCCATTGTCGCGGATTTACCGTACGGGGTGCAGCACGGCAGCAAAACAGGTGCGGGTAAAAAGCAAAAACCTCAAGGTAGTGCGATTACCCGCAATGCCCTGGGGCTGATTTCCGAGGCCATGCCCGGCTGGGTGCGGGTGTTAAAACCCGGCGGCGTTATTGTGCTTGCCTGGAATTTGTTCTTAATAACCCGGGAAGAAATGGCGGAGCTGCTGACAGAACACGGGTTTACCGTGCCGGATACGGAAGTGGATTTTTCTCACCGGGTAGACCAGGCAATAGATAGAGACTTAATTGTTGGAGTGCTTGGGTGATAGGATAAAATTTTACCCCCTGATATCACATTGGCGAATATGATATCAGGGGGTAGTATTTTTACGTTTTGCGAAGAGTGAAACGACGAAGCAATCCAGTGACTTTTAACTTGAGTCCGCAATATGGTAATCCAACGAAAAAGAAGAAAGTCACTGGATTGCTTCGCTAACGCTCGCAAAACAAATTCTACTCAATCAACCACAAAAACACCGCATTCTGAATCCGCTGCGCCGCGGCTTCCGCAGTAATTATCCCTCTTTTGAACTGGTCAAAAGCATCTTCAAACAAATGCGTGGGCACCATTGGGGAAAGCATACTCATTGGTCTGTCATGGAAGGACGCGATGCGCTCTACTGCATCTTCAAACTGCCGGGTACGGTTGGCGTCATCGTCAAAGCCTACAAACGATTGCAGACCACCGTGCGCGCCAAAGGTTTCGTAGGTATCTACAAAAGAGCGCATTGCATGGTCACGGAAAAGAGAGCGCAAAATTGGCGTGGCAAAAGACTGGTTGCCCCAACGAGCAGGCCCGCCCCAAATAGGTTCTACTGCGGCACGGCCAACAGGGTTTGTGTAGGCGTAAATCATTTGCCTTGTCAATTCCCAGGCCAGTTCCGCGTCCCCGACAGATGTTATAAAAATGCCGGACCATACCTGTCCCCAACCCGGGGAAGGCAGCATTAGCCTGCCATAGTCGTCTACCAAAGGTATGTGATGTTTGAAAATTGGCGATTCCGGTGTAAAGAAAGCATCGAAGGAGCTTAGACCGTCGCTCATGGCCAAAAAGATGTGTTCCCGCGCACGGTCCCGCAGGAAATCAGGGGTGTTTGTAGTTACGCCCCATGTGTTTGTTACGTCCCAGTCTGCATATACAATTTTCATAAGTTCCAACGCTTCAACAAATTTTGGGTCTGCAAGGTTGGCAGTGCGGGTGTTAAAGTCTATAAACCCGCCCATAATTGATTGCAGCACATTACCGGACCAAGTTATTCCGCCGCCGGTGCCAAATGTAAGATCTCCAAATTCATCCCCATGGGCGTACATAAGGTCTAAATAAAACTCCATCATCTGCGAAAGAGTAATTTCCGACTTTTGTGTAAACCTATCTATAAATTCCTGAGGAAGCCCCGCATTAATGGCTACATATTCGAAGCCAAAACTTATGGGGAACATATACAGACCATTGTTAATTTCAAAGGCATACAGTGCTTGGGTAAAAAATTCATCACGGTTGGAATTAGAGTCTGCGTCAATAAGCTCGTAAAAATTACGTATAAAGCCGGACGCGGCAAGGGAGTGTATTTCCATGCCGTCAAATAAGAACATGTCTGGCCCGCCGCCTGCCATAAGCTCTGTACGTAAACGCTCGTTTCTGGCGACTGTGCCCTCCCAGTCTGTCCAACTGTATTCATCAACTTCTACCTGGAAAATGTATGGTCTGTCTTGCTCTCTCCACAGGGCATTTAATGCGTTTGCCGCCTGTAAAATAACCCCTGTATGGCGGTTACTGGTGTGTACGGTTAAACTGCGCACCGGCAGGTCTGGCAATTCTTCCGTGGGTTCGTGTACATACTCTTCAATTTCCCCACGGTCGGCGTTTAGCCATTCAATTGCCCTGGCTTCCATTTGGTCTGTAGCTTCCCGGGCGGTTATCTCCCCGGCTAAAAATTCGTTAATGGGCTCGACTATTATTCCCCATTGGGGCAGCAGGAAACTTGCGTATAGTGAAACGGAAGGCCATGTACTGTATTCCGTTAGGCGTGTGACCGCGTTTTCTATTTCAAAACTTTGGCTTTCTATGGTTTGGGGCAGCTGGACTTGTGTTAGAGTGTGTCTAAAGCCAACCTCCAGCACCTGGTCAAAATGACGGCGCAAAATTGGAATATTTACCCCAAAGCGCATATCTTCGTTTGCGTCATCGTACATTACTTGGTTGATAAAGCCCATAACCAAGTCCGGGTTGGCTG
This sequence comes from Bacillota bacterium, assembly GCA_009786175.1. The sequence continues at coordinate 27,029 of WQTQ01000216.1, forward strand.
TGTGGTTTATAACAAATTCTGTGCCCCAAGCACGGTTTAACAAGCGGCCGCTTTCATCTGCCAGCGGACGGTAGATGTAAAACGGTTCACGATACCCAAACAAGCCAAGAAGCGGGGAAAGAGGCGCGGCTACGCGGGCAAATACATACCGTTCTTGAATAACCGGGAATTCTTCTTCTAATGCCCAAAAATTCAAGAAAGGCGTTTCAAATCTGTTGTTTTCGTAAAATGCAGGGCGCATTTGTTTCAAAAAGTCTGTATACGCAGAGAAACTTGCGCTGCGGCCGCCAAAATCTATGGTGTTAAAAAGAACCGGAGTAAACGCCTGTACTGGGTTTAGGGCGTATACTAGCGCGAAGTCTGCCCATTCCGGGTGCCGGTCTACAAGTTCTGCGTGCATGGCAATTATATCGCCCGGGGAAACGCGGTCCATTGCTTCGAATTGGCTGACAAAAGACGCAGGCGCGTTTGCATTTATACCTACGAAGTCTATGCCAAAGAACATTGGCAGCATATACAGCCGCCCGTTAACTTCCATCCCTCTCAGCGCGTTTGTAAAAAAATCGTCACGGTTGAAAATGGATGAACGGTCAATTATGTCGTAAATGTTCGCCAAAAAGCCATTTTCTATGAATTGATACAGAAGAATGTTGTCGCGAACAAAAATATCCGGACCGGTACCTGCGGCAAATTTACTAAGCAGCAACCCGCTTTGATACTGCCATTCGTCTTGCATGTAAGAATTGAATTCAATTTGAACATCAATACCTTCATTTGCCATAGCCTGCCGGAAAGCATCAGCGGATTCCTCTAAACGGGTTAGGCCGCCAAACGGGGCAGAGATTGTTAGGACGGCATTGGCATTTAACTGTTGGTCGTGGGCAACACCTTGGGTACCGGCATTGGCGTTATTGGCTGTGTCCTGTACGTCGTTTTCATTGTTTCTGTTGCGCCCGCAGGCGGATAAAATAAAAATGGCAACTGTTATAAACATAACAAATGCCATTAGTTTTGGGATAGTTTTTTTCATATGCATTCTCCTCGTCCGTCTGGTTTGTCTAAAACAACCGTCCGTATTTTACACATTATAAAGGAAAATGCAACAATTGGCAAATTTTTTACAAAACAAATCGTTTTACGTTTTATTCATAAAACCCCGGGGTAGAAAATGGGTCACTTCCGTATCGTGAGTTCCGCAGCACGGTAGAAATGAGCACACACTGAATGCCGCAAGTAATCAAAGGTGAAGGGTTCTTTTTTTTTGAAAAATAATAAATAAATA